>NZ_JBBEGC010000106.1:0-26413 GCF_037401995.1 Saccharothrix sp. CCNWYY140 | reverse complement strand
AAAATTTCGGCTGCACCCGACCAAAAGCGTGGTAGCCCTTCGGGCAGGCCATACGGGGATGACGGAAGAAGCCCAGGAGAGCGGTCTGCTGCGCTAGCTACTTCGGACGCCCTGCGGGCGCGAAGAGCGGGGGCGACGAGCGCCGAGGGGCTGGGTGGCGAGCGCGACAAGCCGAGTGGTGGGGCGCGAAGCGCGGGCGGCGAGCGCGGGGGCGGCGGGGCGCGAGGAGGCCGCGGCGCGAGCTCGAGACGCCGAGCGGAGGGGCGCAGCGAGTCGAGCGGGGTGCGAAGGGGGCGCGGCGAGCGCGAGAAGTGGGGCGGGTTGGGGGTGTGGCTCGGGCGGCCTCTTGGGTGGGGCCGCCCGAGGCTGTGTCAGCGGTTGGATACCGGGTTGGTCAAGGTGCCCAGGCCCTCGATCGTGACCGAGACCGACTGGCCCGCCGTGATCGGGCCCACGCCGGCCGGGGTGCCGGTCAGGATGATGTCCAGGGGGCGCAAGGTCATCACGGAGGAGATGTATTCGATCAGGGCTGGGATGTCGTGCACCAGTTGCGAGGTTCGTGCGTCCTGCTTCAGGGTGCCGTCCACCTCCGTCTTGATGGCCACGTCGGTCGGGTCGAAGTCCGTTTCCACCCACGGGCCCAGGGGGCAGAAGGTGTCGAAGCCCTTGGCTCGGGTCCACTGGCCGTCGGACTTCTGGAGGTCTCGGGCCGTGACGTCGTTGGCGATCGTGTAGCCGAGGATGGACTGGCGGGCTCGTGAGGCCGGGATGTCCCTGCCGCCGACGCCGATCACCACTGCCAGTTCGCCCTCGAAGTCCACCCGTTCGGAGACCGCGGGCAGCTTGATCTCCGCGTTTGGCCCGATCACGGCGGTGTTGGGCTTGAGGAAGATCAAGGGCTCCGCGGGGACCTCGTTGCCCAGTTCGGCGGCGTGGTCGGCGTAGTTGCGGCCTACGCACACGATCTTGGGGGGCAGGAACGGCGCCAGCAGGCGGACGTCGGCCAAGGGCCAGCGGCGGCCGGTGAAGGTGGGGTTGGCGAAGGGCTCGTCGGCGATCTCTGCGGCGGTCAGGTCGTCGCCTTCGCCTTCGATCGCGGCGAAAGCGAGGCCATCCGGCTGGGCGATTCGGGCAATGCGCACGCCGATCACCCTAACCGGATGGCCGGGGGTCACACTCGGCTGGCCTTGTGCACCAGAGCGTCACACAGGGCGAGCCAGCTGGCCTCGACGATGTTCCCGTGCACGCCCACGGTGGTCCACTCGCGCTCGCCGTCGGTCGACTCGACGAGCACGCGGGTGACGGCGTCGGTGCCGTGTTGGTCGGTCAGGATGCGCACCTTGTAGTCGTTCAGCTCCACGGTGTCCAACCAGGACAGGTGGGGCAGCAGCGCCTTGCGCAGGGCCGCGTCCAGCGCGTGCACGGGGCCGTTGCCCTCGGCGGTGGCGATGACCCGCTCCCCCGCCACGTGCACCTTGACCGTGGCCTCGGACACGATGACGCCGTCCTGCCTGTGGTCGAGGACGACGCGGTAGGACTCCAGCGTGAACGGCGGCTCGTCCAGTTCGGACAGCTCGCGCTTGAGCAGGAGCTCCAGGGAGGCGTCGGCGGCCTCGAAGGACCAGCCGCCGGCCTCCATCTCCTTCACCGTGCGCACGACGTTGGTCAGCGCATCGGGCCGGCGGGTCAGGTCGATCCCGAGCTCACGTCCCTTGAGCTCCAGACTGGCCCGACCCGCCATCTCGGTGACCAGCACCCGCATGTCGTTGCCGACGGTGTCCGGGTCGATGTGGTTGTACAACTCCGGGTCCACCTTGATCGCGCTCGCGTGCAGGCCCGCCTTGTGGGCGAAGGCCGACGACCCGACGTAGGCCTGGTGGGTGTCGGGTGCGATGTTCGCGATCTCGGCAAGGGCATGGGAGACGCGGGTGAGCTCGGCCAGCGATTCGTGCGGTAGCACCGGCAGGCCGAGTTTGGTCACGAGGTTCCCGACGACGGCGAACAGGTCCGCGTTGCCCGCTCGCTCGCCGTAGCCGTTCGCGGTGCACTGGACGTGGGTCGCCCCCGCCTGCACCGCGGCGACGGTGTTGGCCACCGCGCAGGACGTGTCGTCCTGGCAGTGGATGCCGACGCGGAAGCCCGTGCGGGCGATGACGTCGGCGACGGTCTCGGCCAGGCCCAGCGGGAGCTGGCCGCCGTTGGTGTCGCAGAGGACGACGACGTCGGCGCCACCCTCCACAGCGGACTCCAGCACGCGCAGGGACGTGTCCGGGTCGAACGCGAAGCCGTCGAAGAAGTGCTCGGCGTCCAGGAACACGCGGCGGCCCTCGTCGACCAGGAAGCGGACGGTGTCGCGGACCATCGCGCAGTTCTCGGCCACGTCGGTGCGCAGGGCGCGTTCGATGTGGCGGCGGTCGGACTTGGCGACGAGGGTGACCACTGGGGCTTGCGAGTCGAGCAACGCCCTGACCTGCGGGTCTTCGTCCACCTTGACCCCGGCCTTGCGGGTGGAGCCGAAGGCCACGAGCTGGGCGTGCTTGAGCGTGAGGTCGCCGCCGGCGGCGCGGGCGAAGAACTCGGTGTCCTTGGGCAGCGCGCCCGGCCAACCGCCCTCGATGAACCCGACCCCCAGCGAGTCCAGCAGGCGCGCCACGGCCAGCTTGTCCGTGACGGAGTAGGAGATGCCCTCGCGCTGGGCACCGTCCCGCAGAGTCGTGTCGTAGACGTGGAAGGAATCGCCGAGCGTGGTCACCGGGGGTCTCCTATGCGAGTCTTCAGAAAACAAAAAGACCCCCCGCAGGATGCGAGAGGTCGGCGCGTCGGGTGCTGGGGAAGCACTTACCCGACGCGCTGGGAAATAATGATCACGGCGTGGAGAGCCACGTCTGCGATAGTGCCACACCCGTCCGCGACATACCAAGCCACGGACGGGTGTTCCCACACTCTGAACAGGGGCCGAGTCTCAGGCGCCGAGGCCGGCCAGGTAGCGGGCGAAGGCCTCGATGGCGGCAGGGTTGCGCGGGCTCTCCACGAGGGCCGCGTAGGGCAGCACGAAGAAGCGCTTGTCCTTGATGGCCGGGACTTCCCTTAGCGGCGCGTACGACTCCAGGAACGCGCGCTTCTGGTCGGGCGTGACCGCGTCGCCGTCGGCGTAGTCGTTGATCACGATGACGTCCGGCGCGCGGGCGACGACGGCCTCCCAACCGACTGTGGTCCAGCTGTCGTCGAGGTCGCCGAAGATGTTGTCACCGCCCGCCTTCCCGATCACGTCCTGCGGCGCGGCGTTCTTCCCGGCCGTAAAAGGCTGGTCCAGGCCGCTGTCGTAGAGGAAGACCTTCGGCCGTGGCTTTCCAGAGGTCAGTTTTTCCGCGTTCGCGACCTGCTTGCGGTACTGCGCGATGAGCGCGTCGGCGCGGTCCTCTACGCGGAAGATGGCACCGAGGTTCTTGAGGTCGGTGTAGAGGGCCTCCAGCGGCGGCATGATGCCGCGTTGCTTGCCGACGCCGTTCCGGCAGGCTTCGGTGAGCTGGTAGGTGGCGACGCCGAGTGACTTGAGTGCGTCCGGGGTGAAGCCGGTGCTCTCCGAGAAGCCGTAGTTCCAGCCCGCGAACACGAGGTCCGCGCCCGCGCCCTGGACGACCTCCTTGCTGATCTCCTCGGCCAGGCGGGGCACCTTGGCGTAGTCGGCCTTCCACGGCGAGGAGTCGATGTCGCCCTGGTGGTTCGCGTCGACGACGTAGCCCGCCATGCGGTCGGCCAGGCCCAGCGCGAACATCAGCTCGGTGATGCCGGTGTCGTTGGTGACCACCTTGGCCGGGGTCCGGTCGTAGGTGACCCGCTGTCCGCAGTTCTCCACGGTGACCGCGGCGCCGCCTCCCTCCGGTGCGGCGACGGTGGCGCCGCAGCCCGTGACGAGCAGTGCGGCCAACACGACGAGCCTTCTCACGAACCGACCTCCGGGTGTTCGAACAGCAGTTGCGGCACCCCGCTGGTGGGGTGCGGGACGACGTGGGCGTGGACCTGGAAGACCTCGCGCAACACCTCGGGGGTGAGCACTTCCCGTGGTGTGCCGGTGACGTGGACGCGTCCCCCGTGCAGCACGTGCAGGCGGTCGCAGTGCGCGGCGGCGAGGTTGAGGTCGTGCAGAACGGTGAGGACCGTGGTCCCGAGGGAGCGCACCAGGCGCAGGACGGAGAGCTGGTGGCCGATGTCGGGGTGGTTGGTGGGCTCGTCCAGCACGAGCACCTTCGGTTGCTGCGCCAGCGCCCTGGCGATCAGCACGCGTTGACGCTCGCCGCCGGACAGGCTCAGGAAGCTGCGGTGGGCGAGGTGGCCGGCGTCCACCCTGGACAGTGCCTCGGCGCAGATGTCCCTGTCCCGCGCGGATTCCCGGTCGAAAGCGGTCTGGTGCGGCAGGCGGCCCATCGCGACCACCTCGGTGACCGTGAAGTCGAACTCGACGTGGCTGTCCTGGGTGAGGGCGGCGAGGGCCTTCGCGGATTCCTTGACCGGCAGGCGGTCCAGCGGTTCGCCGTCGAGCTTGACCACGCCTTTGTTCGGTTTCAGGGCGCGGTACACGCACCGCAGGGTCGTGGACTTGCCGCTGCCGTTGGGTCCGACGATGCCGTGCACCTCGCCGGTGCCGACGGTGAGCGTGACGTCGTGGAGGATGCGGTCCACGGTGAGGTTCTCGACTTGGACGTCCATCAGCGTCCCCCGAAGACGTAGCCGCGACCGCGCATGAGGAACACGAAGCAGGGCACGCCGAGCGCGGCCGTGATGACGCCCAGCGGAAGTTCTTCCGGCGCGGCGAGCAGGCGAGCGGCGACGTCCACCCAGATCAGGAAGCACGCGCCCGCGAGGGGTGCGACGGCGAGCACCTTGCGGTGGTCCGCGCCGACGACCAGGCGCACCAGGTGCGGCAACATCAGCCCGACGAACCCCACCGCCCCGCTCACCGCGACCAGCACGCCGGTCATCGCGGCGGTGACCAGGAACAGGGCTTTGCGCAGCCGGGTGACGTCCACGCCGAGGGTCGTCGCGGTCTCGTCGCCCATCGACATCGCGTTGAGGCGCTTGGCCTGCGTCTGGAGGTAGAGGACCCCGAGGACGACCGTGGCGGCGGCGACCGGGAGGGACGTCCACGTGACCCCGCCGAGACTGCCCAACAGCCAGAACATCGCCGCGCGCGCCGCTTCGCCGCGGGGTGACTGGAAGACCAGCAGCATCGCGACGGCGCTGAAGCCGTACGCCATCGCCGTTCCGGTGAGGACCAGGCGGAGCGGGGTGAGGCCGTTCTTGCGGGCGGCCAGGTAGACCAGCGCCATCGCGGCGAGCGCGGAGAGGAAGGCCGCCGTGGAGAGGGCGTAGACGCCGAGCGAGGCGAACAGTCCGGTGGTGGCGACGGCCGTGGCCCCCACGCTCGCGCCGCTGGAGATGCCGAGCACGTACGGGTCGGCAAGTGCGTTGCGCACCATCGCCTGAACCGCCACCCCGACCACGGCCAGTCCCGCACCGACCACGGCGGCCAGCAGCACGCGCGGCAGGCGGATGTCCCAGACGATCCGGTACTGACCGGCTTCCTGAAGGCTGATCGTGCCCCCGGTGATGCCCTGGTTGAGGAGGTGGAGCACTTGCCCGAAGGGAACGGAAACCGGCCCGAGCGCCACGCCGAACAAGACGGACAACCCCAACACCGCGCACAGCCCTGCGCAGAGCCTCGACGTCACCGGTCACCTTCCGGACAGGTGGCCGTGCGGAACGCAGCCGGGAACCGGCCCACGCATCCGTTCCCGCAGACCACGGCAGGACTAGGAGCACTACCGCCGCCTACGGGTGATCGGGCTCGCCCCCTCGCGGGGACCTACCGTTGCGGGTCAGCGCCGGACTTCGACCGGACTTCCCCCGACAGGTGGCTGGCCCCGACCCTACGTGTTGTCCACACCGGTGGTTGAGGGAGGTGCCGGCGGTGGCGGGTCGGGGTAGCGTCCCGACTGCACGACCAGAACCTGTTTGCCCAGCTCAGCTCACCACCCGATCGTGTGACATGCAGGATCGGGCACCAAACCCCGACTCGCGCGTCCCGTGATTAGAAGGAACGCGCGGCCGGCCCCAACGACCACCGAACCGACACCACCACCACCCACACGCCCCCAGCCCCAGCCCCGCTGCAATCCCAGCCCACCGCACGCCCCGGCCCGCTATAGGCCCGCCCGCCCGCCGCACGCCCGGCCCACCGCAAGCCCACCCGCCGCACGCCCGGCCCGCTGTACGCCCGGCCCGCTGTACGCCCGGCCCGCTGTACGCCCGACCGCCCGCCGCACGCCCGCCCACGCCCGCTGTACGCCAGCCCGCCGCATGCCCGCCCGTCGTGCGCCCGGCCCGCCGCACACATCTCGCATCCCACGCCGCAGCCCCCACGCGCCGCCGCATCCCGGCACCCCCGCACCGCACGCCCCGCACCGCACGCCCCGCGCCATCCGCGCCTCGCACGCTCGCGCCCAAGCCCGCCCGCGCCAGGCGACTGGCCCGCCGCCGCGCGCCCACGCGCGCCCACAGCGGCCCGCCCGCGCAACCCATGCGCGCGGCCCGTCCCGCGCGACCCCGCCCCCGCGATCCGTCCCGCGCAACCCGGTCCCCGCGCGACCCCGTCCCCGCGCAATCCCGTCCCGCACAACTCCGTCCCCGCACAACCCCGTCCGCGCGATCCGTCCCGCGCGACCCCGTGCCCGCACAACCCCGTCCGCACAACCCCGTCCGCACAACCCCGTCCCCACGCAACCCCGTCCGCGCGATCCGACCGCGCGGCGGTCACCTGCGCTGGGGGTGGCGGTAAGCCGCGGTGGCTAGTTGGACGAAGGAGTGGATCAGGGGGTTGGGGTCGTGTTTGTTCCAGGCGACCACGACGCGGCTTGGGGGCATGTCGGTTACCGGGACCACCGCCAAGGTCGTCGGGAGGTCGTGGCCGAGGGGGGCGAGGCCAACGGTTCCGTTCCACAGCACGGCTTGCAGGCATTCCTGGACCACTCGCACCACCGGGCCGGTTCGGGGGACGCCGCCGTTCCAGTACGACTGCCACACGGGGTCGGTTCCGTCCGGGAAGCGGAACCAAGGGCGGTCGGCTAGGTCCGCGAGGGTCAAGTGGTCGCGGGCGGACAAGGGGTCGTCGGAGCGTAGGACCGCGCCTACCGGGTCGGCGCGTAGCTCGTGCACGGCCAGTGCGGTCTCCGTGAACGGGGCTCGGGTCAGGGCGATGTCCACCGAACCCGCACGCAGGCCGCAGGTTGGGTCGGCCAGGTCGGTGTCGCGGACGTGGATGGCGATGTTCGGGTGTTTTCGGCGGTATGACGCAGCCAGTCTTGTGGTGCCCAGGTCGGTGCTGTCGCCCAGGATGCCGATCGTCAGGCTCGACGCGCCGGCCGCCGCCGCTACCCGGACCCGCACCCGGTCGGCCTGGTCTAGCAGGGTGCGGGCCTCGTGCAGGAGGACGGCACCTACCGAAGTCAGGGTGACGCCGGTGGGTGAACGGTCGAACAGCGGAGCGCCGACGTCCTTCTCCAAGCGTTGGATCGCACGGCTCAGCGGCGGTTGGCTCATGTGCAGGCGTGCGGCGGCTCGGCCGAAGTGGAGTTCCTCGGCGACGGCTACGAAATAGCGCAGTGCGCGCAGCTCCACGCAGCCACGATACCCAAGCGGTATCGGGACACCGGAAAGGGTCTTGGACCGCTGGACTGCTGGTCCAGTGCACTGAACACGTGACCTACTGGATCGTCGCGAGCCTGCTCGCCCTCTTCTACCTCTACGCGGGCACGCTGAAAGTCGTCCGCACCCGCGACCAGCTCCGGCCGATGATGGCCTGGGTGGACCGCCTGCCCATGCCCGCCGTCCGCACCATCGGGCTGCTCGAAGTGCTCGGCGCGCTCGGACTGGTCCTGCCGCCGCTGACCGGGGTCGCGCCGTGGCTCGCGCTCGCCGCCGCGGTGGGGTTCGTGCTGCTGCAAGTCGCCGCCATCCCGGTTCACCTGACCGGCGGGGACCGACGAATCGCGCTCAACGTCGGGCTGCTGGCCCTGGCGGTGCTGGCGGTGGTCGTGCGCTGAAGCGCGGTCGGTGCACTGGGATGCGAGAAGGCCGCCCCGCCGAAAAGCGGGACGGCCTTCTCTGGTGAAGAACTCAGGCGCCGGCGCGGGCGTTGCTGCTCACCAGGGCCGCCAAGCGGTCGCCGACCGCGTAGGTGGCACCCGGTGACGAGTGGTCGCGGGTGGCCAGGTCGAAGGCCACCGACGCCTCGATGCGGCGGGCCGCCTCGTGTTCGCCGAGGTGGTCGAGCATCAGGGCCACGCTGAGGACCGCCGCCGTCGGGTCGGCGATGCCCTGGCCCGCGATGTCCGGCGCGCTGCCGTGGACCGGCTCGAACATGCTCGGGTTGCGCCGCGTCACGTCGAGGTTGCCGCTCGCCGCGAGCCCGATGCCACCGGTGACCGCCGCCGCCAGGTCGGTCAGGATGTCGCCGAACAGGTTGTCCGTCACGATCACGTCGTACCGGGCCGGGTCCGTGACCAGGTGGATCGTGGCCGCGTCCACGTGCTGGTAGGCCACGGTCACGTCCGGGTGCTGGAGCGAGACCTCCTCCACCACGCGCGACCACAACGACCCGGCGTGCGTGAGCACGTTGGTCTTGTGCACCAGCGTCAGGTGCTTGCGCGGCCGGTTCGCCGCGCGGGCGAACGCGTCCCGGACCACCCGCTCGACGCCGAACGAGGTGTTGATGGACACCTCGGTGGCGATCTCGTGCGGGGTGTCCTTGCGCAGGAGGCCGCCGTTGCCGGCGTACAGGCCCTCCGTGCCCTCGCGCACCACCACCATGTCGATCTCCGGCGGGTCGGCGATCGGGCTGCGCACGCCGGGGTAGAGCCGGGCCGGGCGCAGGTTCACGTGGTGGTCGAGTTCGAACCTCAGCCGGAGCAGGAGGCCGCGCTCCAGGATGCCACTGGGGACCGACGGGTCGCCCACGGCGCCGAGCAGGATCGCGTCGTGCTGGCGGAGTTCACCGAGCACCGACTCCGGCAACAGCTCACCTGTGGCGTGCCAGCGCGCCGCGCCGAGGTCGTAGCGGGTGATCTCAGCCGCTGGAACGACCTCACCGAGCACCTTCAGGGCCTCGGCGACGACCTCGGGCCCGATCCCGTCTCCTGGGATCACTGCGAGCCGCATCCACACACCTCCCAGGTATCAGTCCCATTGCGCGGGACTAGTTTCCTTTGCGAAAGGCTACCGGTCGACACCCCGTTCGCCGCACTCGGAACACCCTTCTGTGGCCGTTTCTCCCGTACTGCGGGACACCCGAACGGTTCAGCGCCCCCGATCGGCCGTCACCCGATGGTCTTAAACGGCTCTGGCCGGTCGGGAGCAGTCCCGACCGGCCAGAGTGGGCTAAACCCGTGTTCCTACTCTCACTCCGCCCGGGTCGAGGTCCGGACCCGCGTCTTCACCACGTCCACCTTGTCACCGGTGGCGTTGTGGTGGTGCAGGACGAGCAGGCTGTCGGAGCCGTCGGCCGCCAGCGCGTCGGCGTCGCGGTTGACCACGAGCGCCGTGCCCGGCCGCGCCCGGTAGGACAGCGCGGCGTCGCCGCCGCCCTGCACCCACAGGCCCGGCTTGAGCGGGTCGAACGAGGCAGGCGTGTCGATCGAGTCGACCAGGCCGTTGGTCGTGCCCGGCGCGAGGTAGAAGCCCGCCACCCCGGTCGTATATGAGATACGAGAGGTGTCGGCGTTCGCGTCGATGCCCAGCGCCGACAGCAGCACCGGCAGGACCACGACGTTGGTGTCGAACACGTTGGTGTCCACGTCGCCGAACTGGCCGTTCACGCCCTGGATGTCGACGGTCTGACCGGTGGCGAGGTCCACCGTGACCGCGACCAGCAGGTCGGTGTCGGTCAGCTTGTTCGCGTAGACCTCGTAGTCCGCCTTGCCGTCACCCGTGGTGTCGATGTCGACGAACGGGATGGTGTTGTTGCCCAGGTTGTACCAGTTGCCCCAGGTGGCGATGCCGAACGCGAGCAGCGCGTTCTCCGGGGTGCCCTGCTGCTTGGCCAGCGGCGCGGTGGACGTGACGCCCACGTACCGCAGGTCGCCGCCCTTGGCGGTGTCGTTGAGCGTGCAGTTGGTCGTCACCGACCGGCGGCACTCGCGCAGCTTCGGCGAGGTCTGCTGCAACTCCAGCACGCTGACCAGCGACTGGTACGCGCCCTGGTTCACACCGCGACCGGTCAGGTTCAGCACCGCCTGCGGGCCGCGGAAGGTGAGGCGGTCCGCGGTGCTGATGTCGGCGGCCGGCTTCGGCGCCGAGTACACCGGCACCCGCAGCGGGACCGTGCTGCCGCTCTTCGGCGTGAACACGACCCGGCCGGACGCGTCGGCCAGGAACTGGCGCGGCACGTCGAGGTGGGTGGCCTCGATCGTCGGGTCGACCGTCTTGCGCAGGTCGCCCGGCTTGTCGATCTTCAGGGTGACCTGGACGCGGGCGATGCCGCGCGGGCTGAGCTTGACGGTCTTCTGCGACAGCTCGTACCGCACGCCCGGGATCGTGGTCAGGGCCTGGTAGTCGACGGTGTAGTCGACCCACTTGGTCGACTTGTTGACCACCTTGATGGTCTTGGTCAGCGACACCGGCCCGGTCACCTCGACCGTGCCGAACGACGCGGACACCGCGCCCGGGTCGTCCTGGACGTAGGCCAGCACCTGGTTCTCCAGGGCCGCCTTGCCGTCGATGCGGCCGGAGCCGACGCGGTTGGGCGCGTAGGTCTCGCCGTCCGCCTTCACGTCCGCGGACGCGCTGTTCATGACCGCGGCCTTGACCTCTTCCGGGGTCCAGTCCGGGTGCGCCTGGCGGACCAGCGCCGCGATGCCCGTGGTGTGCGGTGCGGCCATCGAGGTGCCGCTGATCACCAGGGTCTTGTTGCCGGAGCCGACCAGGGCCGAGGCGATGCTGTCACCGGGGGCCGCCACGTCGGGCTTGACGACCGGGCCGCGCACGCCGCGCGAGGTGAACGAGCTGGGCGTGTCGGTGATCGACTGGTCGTAGGTCGGCAGCACGGTGCGCAGGTCGCCCGCGAGGCGGACGGTCAGCGTGCCGGCCTGGACCGCGGGGCGCAGGGCGTTGGTCGCCGACCCGGTGAACTGGAGGACCGGGATGGCCGCGTTGCCCGCGATGCCCGCGCTGAAGTGCTCCAGGGTGGAGGAGAACACCGCGCCGATCGCGCCCGCGGCGGTCACGTTGTTCGACCGGCCACCGGAGCCGCAACGGCGGCTGGCGTCGTTGTCGTCCCACTCCAGCCAGGCGATCTTGCCCGCGACGGCGGCCTTGTCGGCAGCCGACAGCGGGAGGCAGCCGTCCTTGTTGCCCGGGTCGCTCAACGGCACGACCGCGCCGGTGACCGACTTGCCCTCGTAGTTGAAGTTCTGGCTGTACTGGCCGGCCTGGCGGCCCGGCGTCGGCGCGACGACCTCGGCCGCGTCGCGCAGCACGTACGCGTCGCGCGTGCTGGCCACGGTCAGCGCCTCGGGGGTGCTGCCCGGCGAGCCGCCGATGTCGTACAGGTCGCCGCCGTTGCCCGCGGAGAACACGGTCACGACGCCGGAGGCGTTGAGCTTGCGGACGAACAGGCTGTCCGGGTCGTCCGGGGCGCCGTAGTCCGAGCCCAGCGACAGGTTGACCACGTCGAGGTGGTCGCTGAAGTCGCCGTCGCCGTCGGGGTCGAGCGCCCAGTCCAGGGCCTGCGCGGTGACGTTGGTCGAACCGTCGCAGCCGAACACCTTCAGCGCGTACAGCAGGGCCTTCGGCGCGGTGCCGGGGCCGATGCGCATCGCGTCGAGCGCCTCGGGCGTGAGCTTGGTGTAGTCGCCCGTGAAGGTGGTGCCGTCGGCGTTGACGCCGAAGCCCGCCGCCGTGCCGGCCACGTGCGTGCCGTGGCTGTTGCAGTCGATCGGGTTCGGGTCCGGCTTGGGCGTGTTGACCGCCGGGTCGGTGCTGGCGCCGTCGTAGGCGTTGCCCACGAAGTCGTAGCCGCCGACGACCTTGGCGGTCGGGAAGTAGCTCGGGTCCACCTTGGTCTCGTCGATGGCCTGGAAGGCCTCGATCGTGCCCGGACCCGCGAAGTCGGCGTGGGTGTAGTCGATGCCCGTGTCGATGATGCCGACGCGGACGTCGTCGCCGAGCTTGCCGTACTGCTGCCACTCCTTGAGCGTGTTGGTCAGCTGCACGGCGCTGGAGTTCTGGCGCGACTTCGGCACCACCGTGCGGACGGACTTCACGTCCGCGCGCTGCGCCAGCTCGCGCACCTTGTCGGCGTCGGCGGTGACGACCACGCCCGGCACGCCGTTCGAGGTGCGGTACAGCTCCTTGGTGCCGGAGTCCTTGGCCTTCAGGTCGCCGACGACCGCGTCGGTCTTGCGACCGGTGTCGTCCTTTGTGGCCTTGGCGGCGTCCTTGGCCTGCTGCTTCGACGCGCCCTGGCTGGTCTTCTCCGCGTACGTGTCGACGGCGGGCTTGGCCTCCAGCTCGACGAACGCGGTGACCTTGCCCTGCGCGGCCGACAGCCGCTTGCCCACCTTCAACTGCAACTTGCCGGCGTCCAGCCCGTGCGCGGGTGCGACGGACTCGGCCGGCTGATCTGCCGCGGCCAGGGCCGAACCGGTGGAAGCCGCGAGGAGGATCGCGGCCAGCACCGGTGCGGCGGATCTGGCGACAACGCGAGATCGGCTCACAACGTGCCCCAATGAGGTCGGATACGACCCGGCAGGCAGCGCAGCCACGTCCGGTAGGGGGCAGCCGCCCGCGTGGTGCCGTGCCCTCTACGGCACCGGGTCAACCTCGTGGGGGGAACCTAATCGGTCCGGTCGACTGATCGACTAGTCCGAACGAGTGACGACAACCACAGATTTGACAATCAACGGTGAACTGTGACGCCGCCGGGACCTGCGGCGATATACCTCGAACAGGTCCCGGCGGCGATCATCCACCGATCGTCACTCGAAGTCGACCGCGCGCACCGTGCGGGCGCCCACGGCGGCGCCGATCGGGTCCAGCACGGCGGTGTCGACCGGGCGGTCGACGCGCAGCAGCATGAACGCGTCCGCGCCGTCCTTGGTCTGGCTGATCTGGGCCGCCTCGACGTTCACGCCCGCCTCGCCGAGCAGGGTGCCGACGGTGCCCATCACGCCCGGCCGGTCCGGGTACTCCAGCAGCAGCACGTTGCCCTCGGCGCGCAGGTCGAAGCTGCGACCGTTGATGCCGACCAGCTTCTCCACCTGGTCCAGGCCGGTGAGCGTGCCCGACACCGTGGTGGTGGAACCGTCGGCGTGCACCGCGCGCACCGTCACCAGGCTGCGGTGGTTGGCGCTCTCCGGCTCCTTGACCAGGTCCACCGTCACGCCCAGCGAGGCCGCGAGGCTCGGCGCGTTGACGAAGGTGACCTGCTCCTCGACCACGCTGGAGAACACGCCGCGCAGCGCGGCCAGCGGCAGCACCGCGACGTCCTCGTTGGACAGCTCGCCGCGCACCTCGATGGTGACGCTGGTCGGGGCCTTGGCGCTGAGCGCCGACACGACCGTGCCCAGCTTCTGCACCAGCGGCAGGTACGGGCGGACCTCCTCGCCGACCACGCCGCCGCCCTGCACGTTCACCGCGTCCGGCACGAACTCGCCCTGGAGGGCCAGCAGCACCGACTTGGCCACGTCCGTGCCCGCCCGGTCCTGCGCCTCCGTGGTGGACGCGCCCAGGTGCGGGGTGACCACGACGTTCTCCAGGCCGAACAGCGGCGACTCGGTGGTCGGCTCGGTGCTGAACACGTCGATGCCCGCGCCGCCGACCTGGCCGTCGCGCACCGCGTCGGCCAGCGCCTGCTCGTCGACCAGCCCGCCGCGCGCGGCGTTGACGATGATCACGCCCCGCTTGGCCTTCGCGAGCTGCTCGGCGCCGATGAGGCCCTTGGTCTCCGGCGTCTTGGGCAGGTGGATGGAGATGAAGTCCGAGCGCTCCAGCAGCTCTTCCAGCGAGACCAGCTCGATGCCCAGCTGCGCGGCGCGCTGCGCGCTCACGTACGGGTCGTAGGCGATGAGCGTGGTGCCGAACGCGGCCAGGCGCGCGGCGAACAGCTGCCCGATCTTGCCCAGGCCGACCACGCCGACGGTCTTGCCGTGGACCTCGACGCCGTTGAACTTGCTGCGCTTCCACTCGTGGTTCTGGAGGGTGGCGTGGGCGGCCGGGACCTGGCGGGCGGTGGCCAGCAGCAGGGCCACGGCGTGCTCGGCGGCGCTGACGATGTTGGAGGTCGGCGCGTTGACCACCATCACGCCGCGCTCGGTGGCCACCGGCACCTCGACGTTGTCCAGGCCCACGCCCGCGCGGGCGACGACCTTGAGCTTCGTGGTCGCCTCGAACACCTCGCGGTCCACCTTCGTGGCGGAGCGGACCAGCAGCGCGTCGGCGTCGGCCACGGCGGCCAGCAGCGCCGGGCGGTCGGTGCCGTCGACGTGGCGCACTTCGAGACCGTCGCCGAACACGTCGAGCACGGAGGGGGCGAGCTTCTCGGCGATCAGGACAACGGGCTTGGTCACGGACGTGCTCCCGGTGGTGTGCAAGGCGGGTGGGGAGCGCGGGGCCGTATCCAGCGAGCCGAGACCCGCGCCGGCCGGCCACGGCAATGTGTCCGGGTTGTTAACGAGCATAGTCAGCGGGGGTCGGGTTCCGTGAACCCGGGTGCCCTGTCTCACCTGCTGGTTTCCGGTACGAGCGTTCTACAACGGGGTACTCCGGCGGCAGTGTCGTCGCGAGGCCGAGGGGGTCGGCTGGTGCCCGGAGAAGTGACACCCCGACAGCGGGCGGTGTTCTACGCGGTCCTGCTCGTGGTCTACGGCTCACTGGTGGCGGTCGCCGTCCTGTTCCACGAACGGGTCCGATGGCTGCCCTCCGCCGTGGGCATCCTCGGCGGAGTCCTGCTGCTCAACGCCGCCGAGGCGTGGTGGCGGCGGCGCAGGGCCCGCAAGGGCGACGAACAGGACCGACCACCACCGGGGCTCGACAACCCCTCGTGACCGGCCTAGGCATCGGGGGCCACGGGCGGGGTGCCGGCGACCCGTTGCCGCGAGGTCCAGCCCAGCAGCAGTTCGCTGGTCGTCTCGGGTGCTTCGAGCATCGGGATGTGCCCGACCCCGGGCAGCAGCTCGATCCGCGCGTTCGGCACCACCTCGTACTGGTGCGCCGACGACGGGTCCCAACGGGGGTCGGCGGCACCGAAGACCACCAGCACCGGGACGTCGAGGGCGGCGAGACGATCGGGCACGCCGCGCTCCGCGATGTACGCGGTGTTGCGGCGCAACGACATCCTGAAGGCGCGGTACGAGGTCCTGCGGGGACCGCCGACTTCCGGTCTTGGACGAATGTCCTCGGGGGAACGATCACCGGTTGCCACGCGTCAGCGGTTCGCGCCGACCTCGACCGGTAGCGGCCCGACCCCTGCGGACTCAGTCGCCCCTCGACGTCGGCTTCCAGCAGGAACGGTTGGGCGACGATGCGGCGAACCGGGGTCACCAGGGTTCGTCGAACTCGCCGTCCTTCACACCCAGGATGAACGCCTCCCACTCCGCCGGCGTGAACACCAGGACCGGACCCTCGGGGTGGGCGGAGTTGCGCATCGCCGTGTACGTCACGCCGTCGGTGTGTTCGACGAACGCGATCTCGACGTGTTCTTCCTCGTCCTCCGCGCCTTCGTCGCTGCGGAGCCAGGTCGCGCCGGACAGGTCCAGGTTGCCCCGCACGTGGGCCTTGTCGTCGTAGATCGGCGCGCTGTCGCTCATGCGGCCTAGGTATACCGGAGCCCGCGGTGTGTGAGAACACCGCGGGCTCCGTGGGGGAATGGCTTGGGGTCAGGCCGTTTCGGTGATCGGCCGGTCGACCCAGGACATCAGGCCGCGCAGCTTCTTGCCGACCTCCTCGATCGGGTGCTGCTCGCCTTCCTGCTGCAACTTCTTGTAGTTGCCGCGGCCGGCGTCGTCCTCGCCGACCCACTCGGTGGCGAAGGTGCCGTCCTGGATCTCGCCCAGGATCTTGCGCATCTCCTCCTTGACCGACGGCGTGATGACGCGCGGGCCGCGGGTGAGGTCGCCGTACTCGGCGGTGTCGGAGATGGAGTAGCGCATGCGGGCGATGCCGCCCTCGTACATGAGGTCGACGATCAGCTTCAGCTCGTGGAGGCACTCGAAGTAGGCCACCTCGGGGGCGTAGCCCGCCTCGGTCAGCACCTCGAAGCCCGCCTGCACCAGCGCCGACGCGCCGCCGCAGAGCACCGCCTGCTCACCGAACAGGTCGGTCTCGGTCTCCTCCTTGAACGTGGTCTTGATGACGCCCGCGCGGGTGCCGCCGATGGCCTTGGCGTAGGACAGGGCCAGCGCCTGCGCGGTGCCGGACGCGTCCTGCTCGACCGCGATCAGCGCGGGCACGCCCTTGCCGTCCACGAACTGGCGGCGCACCAGGTGGCCGGGACCCTTCGGCGCGACCATCGCCACGTCCACGTTGGACGGGGCCTCGATCAGGCCGTAGCGGATGTTGAAGCCGTGCCCGAAGAACAGCGCGTCGCCGTCCTTGAGGTTGGGCGCGATGTCCTGGGCGTAGATGTGCCGCTGCGCGGTGTCCGGCGCCAGGACCATGATCACGTCGGCCTCGGCCGCCGCGTCGGCGTTGGACAGGACCCGCAGGCCCTCCTCCTCCGCCTTGGCCGCGGACTTCGAGCCCTCGCGGAGACCGATCCGCACGTCGACACCGGAGTCGCGCAGGCTCAGCGCGTGGGCGTGACCCTGGCTGCCGTAGCCGATGACCGCGACCTTGCGCCCCTGGATGATGCTCAGGTCGGCATCGTCGTCGTAGAAGATCTCGACGCTCACTGGTGGTACTTCCCTTCGTGGGTCAATGACATTCAGCGCACCGCGGTCGCGGTGATGGATCGGGCGCCACGGCCGATGGCGACCATGCCGGACTGGACGATCTCACGCAGCCCGTAGGGCTCCAGCATCCGCAGCAACGCGTCGAGCTTCTCGGACGTGCCGGTCGCCTCGACCGTCACCGCTTCGGGTGACACGTCGACGACCTTCGCGCGGAACAACTGCACCGTCTCCAGGACCTGGCTGCGGACGGTGGCGTCGGCGCGCACCTTCACGAGCAGGAGCTGGCGCTGCACCGACGCGGTCGGCTCCAGCTCCACGATCTTGATGACGTTGATGAGCTTGTTGAGCTGCTTGGTGACCTGCTCCAGGGGCAGCTCGTCCACGGAGACCACGATGGTCATCCGGGAGATCTCGGGGTGCTCGGTGCGCCCCACGGCGAGCGACTCGATGTTGAAGCCGCGGCGGGAGAACAGCCCCGCCACCCGCGCGAGGACACCGGGCTTGTCCTCGACCAGAACGCTCAGGGTGTGCCTCGTCATCGTGCTTCCTCGTCGTGTCGGTTCGGTCGGCGCGGCATCGTCACTCGTCCTCGTCGAACAGCGGGCGGATGCCCCGCGCGGCCATGATCTCGCTGTTGCCGGTGCCCGCC
Organism: Saccharothrix sp. CCNWYY140; assembly: GCF_037401995.1. Lineage (NCBI taxonomy): Bacteria > Bacillati > Actinomycetota > Actinomycetes > Pseudonocardiales > Pseudonocardiaceae > Saccharothrix > Saccharothrix sp. CCNWYY140. Next base: position 8,824 of record NZ_JBBEGC010000106.1, on the reverse strand, counting down.
GCGACCATCGGCCACACCTGCGCGTCCTTGCCGACGACGAAGTCGATGACCACCGGGCGGTCGTTGATCTCCATCGCCTGCGCGATCACGGCGTCCACCTCCTCCTTGGACTCCGCGCGCAGCCCGGCGCAGCCCAGCGCCTCGGCCAGCAGCACGAAGTCGGGGATGCGGTGCTTGTGGGTGCCCAGGTCGGTGTTGGAGTAGCGCTCGCCGTAGAACAGGGTCTGCCACTGGCGGACCATGCCCAGGTTGCCGTTGTTGATGACGGCGACCTTGATCGGGATGCCCTCGATGGCGCAGGTGGCCAGCTCCTGGTTGGTCATCTGGAAGCAGCCGTCGCCGTCGATCGCCCACACCTGGACGTCCGGGACGCCCGCCTTCGCGCCCATCGCCGCGGGCACCGCGTAGCCCATCGTGCCCAGGCCGCCGGAGTTGATCCAGGTGCGCGGCGACTCGTACTTGACGAACTGCGCCGCCCACATCTGGTGCTGCCCGACGCCCGCGGTGAACAGGGTGTCCGCCGGGGTCAGCGCGCCGATCCGCTCGATCACGTACTGCGGGGACAGCGTGCCGTCCTCCGGCCAGTCGTAGCCCAGCGGGAACGTGCCGCGCAGCGCGTCCAGCTGCTCCCACCACGGCGCGAGGTCGACGGTCCGCTTCGAGTTCTCCTTCTCGGTGCGGACGGCGTCGATCAGCTCGGCGATGATCTCCTTGCAGTCGCCCACGATCGGGACGTCCGCGCGGCGGTTCTTGGAGATCTCGGCCGGGTCGATGTCGGCGTGCACGACCTGCGCGTCCGGCGCGAAGGTGGACAGCTGGCCGGTGACCCGGTCGTCGAACCGGGCGCCCAGGGCGACCAGCAGGTCCGACTTCTGCATGGCGGCGACGGCCGCGACCGTGCCGTGCATGCCGGGCATGCCCAGGTGCTGCGGGTGCGAGTCGGGGAACGCGCCGCGCGCCATGAGCGTGGTGACGACCGGGATCTTGGTCTCCTCGGCCAGGCGCATCAGCTCGGCCGACGCCTCGGCCTTGATGACGCCGCCGCCCACGTACAGCACCGGGCGCTTGGCCGCGGCGATGAGCTTGGCGGCCTCGCGGACCTGCTTGCCGTGCGGCCGGGTGGTCGGCCGGTAGCCGGGCAGGCGCAGCTCCGGCGGCCAGGAGAACGACGTCATCTCCTGGAGGACGTCCTTGGGGATGTCCACCAGGACCGGGCCGGGGCGGCCGGTGGCGGCCAGGTGGAAGGCCTCGGCGATGGCGCGCGGGATCTCGGCCGGGTCGGTGACCAGGAAGTTGTGCTTGGTGATCGGCATCGTGATGCCGCAGATGTCGGCTTCCTGGAACGCGTCGGTGCCGATCAGGCCGCGGCTCTGCTGGCCGGTGATGGCGACCACCGGGACGGAGTCCATGTTGGCGTCGGCCAGCGGCGTGACCAGGTTCGTCGCGCCGGGGCCGGAGGTCGCCATGCACACGCCGACCTTGCCGGTGGCCTGCGCGTAGCCGGTCGCGGCGTGGCCCGCGCCCTGCTCGTGGCGCACCAGGATGTGGCGCACCTTCGTGGAGTCGAGCAACGGGTCGTAGGCAGGGAGGATCGTGCCGCCGGGGATGCCGAACACCACTTCGCAGCCGACCGCTTCGAGCGAGCGGACGAGGGACTGGGCACCGGTCACGCGGACGGGGGCACCGCTCGGCGGGGCCGGTTTCGGCCGCGGTCCAGGGCGGGGCGACGGCGGCTCACCGGGAGCCGGTCGCGAGGTTGCGCTGGTCATCTTCTCTGCCTCGTGGGTGTGGAGAATGCACGGTCCGGGCACGAAAAAACCCTCGCCAACCCGATCTGGACGGGTCGTACGAGGGTCGCGCGTCGACGCAGCCTGCTACTGCCTAGGCGTCGACGCGCCTGGGAAGTACGAGAACGAGGTTGCGCTGCATGCCGGTGACGTTAACCGTGAACCGCGAGGGGCGTCAACTGTGCGGGACGGCACTCCCGGATGGTGGGCGCCTGTCCGTGCGTGAACGAGGGTCGGAGTCACCCGTCCGGTGGCACGGTGGCAGCATCTCGTGACGTGGACAAGCTCGTGTTCCGGATCCCCTCGCCCGCGCTCCTGGCGTGCCTCACGATCGCCATCTGCGTGACCCCGGTCGCCTGGACGGTGCCCGGTCTCCAGGCCCTCTACGCGGTGCCGGTCGGGTACGCGGTGTGGATCGTGCGCAACCGGACCACGGTGGACTCGTCGCAGCTCGTGGCACGCAGCACGTTCGGCAAGCGGGTCGTCGCGTGGGACGACGTGAAGGCCATCAAGGTCGTGCCGAAGGGCTGGCTGAGCGCGGTGCTGAAGGACGACTCGCAGGTCCGGCTGCCCGCCGTGCGCGCCATGCACCTGTCCGCGCTCTCGTCGGTCAGCGGTGGCCGCGTGCCTGACCCGGAAGCGACACCCGGCTCCGTAGAGTCATCGGAGTGACTTCCACCACGCAGACCCGCTGGGTGCCCGGGGTCAGCCTGGCGCTGGCGCTGGCCGGGCTCGCCGTCTCCGCGTACCTGACCGTCGCCCACTTCGCCGCCGGGACGCTGCTGTGCGCCGAGGGCGAGGTCGTGGACTGCGGGACGGTCACCACCAGTGAGCAGTCGGAGCTGCTGGGCGTGCCGGTGGCCGTCCTGGGCCTGGCGTTCTTCGTGTTCGTGACGGTGCTGTGCCTGCCGTTCGCGTGGCGGGACCGGCGGCTGCACTGGGTGCGGCTGGGGTCGGTGGCCGTGGGCGTGCTGTTCGTGGTCTACCTGGTCGCGGCCGAGTTCCTGCTGATCGGCAAGATCTGCCTGTGGTGCACCGCTGTGCACGTCGTCACGCTCGCGCTGGCCGGCGTGCTGCTCGTGGACGCGTTGCGGCGGAGTAACCTCTGATCCACCGCTCCCCGTCACGCCCGGTGCCCACCCCCCGCACTGGATCGCTTCGGACACCTTTCCCGGGTTTTTCTCCTTGGAGGAGCCTTGCCACCGCTCCGTTCCCGCACCACGACCCACGGCCGCAACGCCGCGGGCGCTCGCGCGCTGTGGCGCGCGACCGGCATGACCGACTCCGATTTCGGCAAGCCGATCGTGGCCATCGCCAACTCCTACACGCAGTTCGTGCCGGGTCACGTGCACCTCCGCGACCTCGGCGACATCGTGGCGGAGGCGGTGCGCGAAGCGGGCGGCGTGCCGCGCGAGTTCCACACCATCGCGGTGGACGACGGCATCGCGATGGGGCACAGCGGGATGCTGTACTCGCTGCCGTCGCGCGAGATCATCGCCGACTCGGTCGAGTACATGGTCAACGCGCACCAGGCCGACGCGATCGTGTGCATCTCCAACTGCGACAAGATCACCCCGGGCATGCTCAACGCAGCCATGCGGCTCAACATCCCGGTCGTGTTCGTCTCCGGCGGTCCGATGGAGGCCGGCAAGGCGGTCGTGGTGGACGGTGTGGCCGTCGCGCCGACCGACCTGATCACGGCGATCTCGGCGTCGGCGTCCCCGCAGGTGGACGACGAGGGCCTGGCGGTGGTCGAGCGCTCGGCGTGCCCGACGTGCGGGTCCTGCTCGGGCATGTTCACCGCGAACTCCATGAACTGCCTCACCGAGGCGCTGGGCCTGGCCCTGCCCGGCAACGGCTCGACATTGGCCACGCACGAGGCCCGGCGCGAGCTGTTCTCGCGGGCCGGCCGCACGGTCGTGGAGCTGTGCAAGCGGTACTACGGCGAGGACGACGAGTCGGTCCTGCCGCGCTCGATCGCGTCCCGGGCGGCGTTCGAGAACGCGATGGCGCTGGACATGGCGATGGGCGGCTCGACCAACACGGTGCTGCACATCCTGGCCGCGGCGCGGGAAGGCGAGATCGACTTCTCGCTGGCCGACATCGACGCGCTGAGCCGGCGGGTGCCGTGCCTGTCGAAGGTGTCGCCGAACTCGGACTACCACATGGAGGACGTCCACCGGGCGGGCGGCATCCCGGCCCTGCTGGGCGAGCTGTGGCGGGGCGGGCTGCTGCGCGAGGACGTGTGGTCGGTGCACAGCCCGGACCTGGCGTCCTGGCTGACGGCGTGGGACATCCGGTCCTCCTCGCCGTCGCCCGAGGCCGTCGAGCTGTTCCACGCCGCTCCGGGCGGGGTGCGGACCACGCAGGCGTTCTCGACGGGCAACCGGTGGTCGAAGCTGGACACGGACGCGGCCGGCGGCTGCATCCGGGACGTCGAGCACGCGTACACCAAGGACGGCGGGCTGGCCGTGCTGCACGGCAACCTGGCCGAGCGCGGTGCGGTCATCAAGGCGGCCGGCGTCGACGAGGAGCTGTGGCACTTCGAGGGGCCGGCGCGGGTCGTGGAGTCGCAGGAGCAGGCCGTGTCGGTGATCCTGAACAAGGAGATCCAGCCCGGTGACGTGCTCGTCGTGCGCTACGAAGGTCCGGCGGGCGGTCCCGGGATGCAGGAGATGCTGCACCCGACCGCGTTCCTCAAGGGCGCGGGCCTGGGCAAGAAGTGCGCCCTGATCACCGACGGCCGCTTCTCGGGCGGCACGTCCGGCCTGTCCATCGGCCACGTCTCGCCGGAGGCGGCGGGCGGCGGCGTGATCGGCCTGGTCGAGGACGGCGACCGGATCCTGATCGACGTGCACGAGCGGCGGCTGGAGCTGCTGGTGCCCGACGAGGTGCTGGCGGAGCGGCGGGCCAAGATGGAGGCCTCGGAGCGCCCGTGGCAGCCGGTCGACCGAGAGCGGCCGGTGACCTCGGCCCTGCGCGCCTACGCCCGGATGGCGACCGACGCGTCGATGGGCGCTGTTCGGGACGTGAACCGGTAGGACTGCTCGCGCGAACGGCCCGTCCCGCGGGGGACGGGCCGTTCGCGCGTCGGGTCAGCGGAAGACGTAGAGGGTCGCCGCCGTGGCGCCCGCCGCCAGGAGCAGGCACAGGAAGCCCGACAGCAACGGGTGGCGGAACCAGCTGCGGTTGTAGTCGAAGGCCGCGCGCCCCGGACCCGCGAACAGCACGGCGAAGGACATCGCGGCCAGGGCGGCCTCCAGCTCGATGCCGTTGGGCGCGAAGTAGCCGCCGCGGTACTTGAGGGCGATGGCGTTGGCCAGCACGCCGAGCACGCCCGCCGCCGCCAGCGGGGTGAACAGGCCCAGGACCAGCAGGCCGCCGCCGGCCAGCTCGGTGATCCCGGTGACCCAGGCGAGGATGCGCGCCTCGCGGTAGCCCGAGCTCTCCAGGAATCTCGTGAAACCGTCGATGCCCGGGCCGCCGAACAGCCCGAACACCTTCTGGAGGCCGTGCGCGACGAACGCGCCGCCCAGCGCCAGGCGCAGCACCAGCAGGCCCAGGTCGGCGCTGCCCGACCAGCCGAACGGCTTGCGCTCGTCCTCCTCGTCGAAGTGCGAGGTGGCGGGCGGGTCGTAGTCGGTGACCGGGGTGAAGCCGGAGGTGTCGAAGGTGTTGGTGTCCTTGTCGAACGCGCTGGGTGCGGTGAACGCCGTCGTGTCCCTCCCGAACGTCTGCGTGCCGGCGTCGAAGTGGTGCGCTCCCCCGCTCGATGTCGAGGACGTCGAGGTCGAGTAGAAACCGTCGTCGGAGTAGCCGCTCGAACCCGAAGCCTTCGAGCGGTCGTCGTGGGTAGCCACGAACCCGCACGTTAGGAGGTTCGGACCACGACCGCGAGCGTCCGATCCGCCGCCAAGACTCACCCAAATGGAGTAATGTGATCGCCTAGTAGGTGCCCCGGACGAGGTTCCGCGGTTCCTCGCCGCGGACGAACCGGGCCACCTCCGACGCCACCACCGCGTACGCCCGCTCCGCGTGCCCGGTGCACGACCCGGCCACGTGCGGGGTGAGGAACAGGCCCGGGACGGTCCACAGTGGATGGTCCGAGGGCAGCGGTTCCGGTTCGGTGACGTCCAGGGCGGCGCGCAGCCGGCCCGAGGCGAGTTCGGCCACCAGGGCGTCGGTGTCGACCACCGGGCCGCGGGCCGCGTTGACCAGGATCGCCCCGTCCTTCATGCGGGCCAGGAACCCGGCGTCCACCATCCCCGTCGTCTCGTCGGTCAGCGGCACCACGACCAGCACGGCGTCGTGGTCGGGCAGCAGGTCGGGCAGCTCGTCCATCCCGTGCACGCCGTCGCGCGCGCTCCGCCCGACCAGGGTCGCCGACGCGTCGAACGGCAGCAGCCGCCGCCGGAACTGCTCGCCCAGGTCACCCGCGCCGACCACGAGGACCCGCTTGTCCTGCAACGTCTCCGTGACGTGGTAGTCCCACCGGCGCTCCTGCCGCGCCCGCTCGAACACCGGGAAGTCCCGGTAGATCGCGAGCAGCGCCCCGATCGCCCACTCCGCCGTGGAACCGCCGTGCGCACCGCGGCACGTGGACAACATCACACCGTCGGGCACGGTCCCGATGAACCGCTCCGCGCCGGCCGACAGCAGCTGCACCAGCCGCAGCTTGGGCAGCTGCGCGAAGAACTCGGACGGATCGGTGCTCTGGAGGAACTTCGGCACCAGCACCTCGGCGTGCGCGGCCTCGGGCGGCAGGGGCGCGCCCACCTCGTACTTGACCGCCCGCACACCCTCCACGTCGGACAGGACGCGGACACCGAGGTCGTCGGGCACCAGAACGGTGAATGTCACGGCACCGCACGTTACGGCACACTGGCCGCCATGCGGGAGCACGACGTCTTCTCCGCGGACGGCACGCGGATCAGGGTCTGGCGCACCGGCACCGACGGCCCGGACGTGCTCCTGAGCCCAGGCCTCGGCGCCGTGCCGACGGCCTGGCCCGAGCTGCCCGATGCACGCGTGTCCGGCTGGTACCACCGCGGGATGCTCGGTTCGGCCCGCCCCGACGACCCCGCGCGCATCTCTGTCGACGACCACGTGGCCGACGCGCTGGCCGTGCTGGACGACGCGCACGTCGAGCGGTGCGTCGTGGTGGGCTGGTCGATGGGCGTGACGGTCGCGGCGGAGCTGGCGTTGCGGCACCCCGAACGCGTGTCCGGCCTGATGCTGGTCGCGGGCGCGGCGGGCGACCCGTTCGCGAGCGTGCTGGGCCTGCCCGGCGTTCCCGAGGATGTGCGCCGGCTGCTGGGCGTCTCATCGGCGACGGCGCTGCGCCTCGCCGGCCCGCTGCTGGACGCCGTGCTGCACCGCGTGCCCGTGCCGGACCTGCCGTCGCCGTTGGTGGCGTCGCTGCGCCGGTTCCTCGGGCACGACTGGGGTTGGTACTTCACCCTCGCGCTGGCGCTGGGCCGCACGTCCCGCCAGGACCTGACCGGTGTGACGTGCCCCACGACCGTCTTGGCCGGCCGGTACGACTGGTTGGCGTCCCCGGACAGCCTGCTCGGCCCGGTCGCGGGCCTGCCGCAGGCCAGGGTGCGGATGCTGCCCAACACCCACTTCCTGCCGCTGGAGAACCCGGACGTCGTGGTCGCGGAGTTGGAGCTGCTGCTGGACCGCGTGGCGGGCGTGGAGGACGCCCTCCAGGACCTGCTCACCTCACGTTCACGGCCGCGCGCCTAGCCTGGACGTCGTGTCTCGACTGCGTGCGGTGCTCATCGGGTCCGCCGTCGGCCTGCTGGCCGTCGGCTGCGCGAGCTTCCCCGAGCAGCCGGCACCCGCCGGCTGGAGCGCCGCCCCCCAGCTCACCCCCCAAGCAGGCCCCCGCCCGGAACTCCCGGGCGAACTGCCCAAGGGCCCCGGCCAGGGCCAACAGCCAGGCGGCCAACAACCCGCACCGGTCCCCCCGCCGCAGGGTTGCAAGGACTTCCACCCTGCCGTGGTCGGCACGTGCCTGTCCCCCGTGTCCGGCGTGGCCTTGGCGGACGTGAACGAAACCACCGGCGCGGTAACCGCCCTGGCCACCGAACGCAGCACCGGCCGCCTCCTCCGGGTGACCAAGGACGTGGACCCGGTCGTAGTGCACACCTTCGAGGTGGACGCGTCGTCGGACGGCGGCCTGACCGGCCTGACCCTGTCCCCCACGTACGCCGAAGACCAACTGATCTACGTCTACGCGACAACCGCCACCGACAACCGCGTACTCCGAATCGCCCCCGGCGACGTCCCGAAGCCAGTACTCACCGGCATCCCAAAGGGTCCGACAGGCAACCGAGGCACCCTGGCCCACGACCGCACCGGCGCCCTCCTGGTCGCGACGGGCGACGCGGGCAACCCAGCCGCCGCCACAGACCCGAACTCCCTGGCCGGCAAGGTCCTCCGCATCGACCTCTCCGGCCAACCCGCCCCCGGCAACCCGACCCAGGGCTCCCGCGTGCTGGCGTCGGGCCTGCGCTCGCCCGGCGGCCTGTGCGTATCCCTGGACGGCACCAAGACTTGGGTAACCGACTGGACCCAGTCGGCAGACGTTCTTTACCGGGTCGAAGCCGGCAAGCCCTTGACGAACCCAGCCTGGTCGTGGCCGGACAAGCCGGGCGTGACCGGCTGCTCCTCCCTGTCCGACGCGGTCTGGCTGACCACCGCAAAGACCCCGGGAACTCTGACCTTGCCGATGAACCAGGACGGCAGCTTCACCGGCAAACCGGAAGCGACGCTGACTGGGGAGGACGGCTTCGGCCGGCTCGGCCCGATGCTGGCTTTGGACGACCGGACAGCTCTCGCGGGCACGGTCAACAAGGAAGCCGGCGGCGCACCGGTGTCGAGCGACGACCGAGTGGTAATCCTCGTGCGCCCGCAGGGCGGCACCAGCGGCCGGGACTAACCCCCACACACAACCGCGCGCAGCGCGCCCTTCGCGCGCGGAGCGCGCGGTAGGTGTTACCTACAAGTGGAGGGCCTCGGTTCCCCCACCG
>NZ_JBBEGC010000105.1:0-26462 GCF_037401995.1 Saccharothrix sp. CCNWYY140 | reverse complement strand
GGTGGGGGAACCGAGGCCCTCCACTTGTAGGTAACACCTACCGCGCGCTCCGCGCGCGAAGACCGCGCTGCGCGCGCTGAAGAACCAAGGGGTGTGGGTGTGTTGGAAAAGGGTGCTGGTCGGGCTGAGGAAGGGACTCGATCGTGAGCGTGTCTGGTGCCCGTTGGTGGCGCGTTGGGAGCGCGTTGGCGGTGGGCGGTGGACTTCAGGCTGCACCGGTATCCACCCCAGGAGGCAGCCTTGGACCCCCGCGCTTGGCTCGACGACTACGAGTCGCGGATCGCCGACCTGCAACGCAAGTCCGCTGAGCTACAGGAGAACTTCGCCGCCGCCAATGGGCGTGCCACCAGCAACGACGGGCAGGTCACGGTGACCGTCGGGCCCAATGGCTCGTTGCTGAACCTGGAGTTGGGGCATCGGGCCTGTGACCTCGGGCCGGCTCGGTTGACGGCGGTGATCCTGGAGACGGCTCGGTCCGCGCAGAAGGTGGCTGCCGCCAAGGTCGTCGAGGCGTTCGAGCCGTTGGGGGCGGACACCGAGGCCATGCAGTTCGTCCTCGACTCGATCGCGGCGCACGACGAGCCCGAAGAGGTCGATGAGGACGCCTTCGAGCCGGAGCCCGAACCCGAACCCGAGCCGCAGCGCGTTCCGCACCGGCCGCAGCCGGTCGTGGCGCAGCAGCGGCCCGTGCGGCGTGCGGCGCGGGACGACGACGAAGACGACGACAACCAGCCCTGGTGACCTAGGAAGGCCAAGCCATGACCGCCCCCGACAAGCCCATCGCCTCGCCTCCCGGGATGGAGATCACCGAGGAGAACAAGTTCAAGGGCTCGTTGTTCATCGAGGCCTTCGACAGCCTGATCGACTCGATCGGCAAGGACGCCGAGTCCGAGACCGAGCGGGTCCTGGACATCACGTTCAACGCGATCGGCGCGGCTTCCTCCGTCGCCATGTTCGCGATGGACCCGTTCGGGTCGCTGCTCGGCGCGGGTATCGGTTGGTTGATCGAGCACGTCTCGTTCCTCAAAGAGGGTCTCGACCAGCTGATGGGCGACCCCGAGGACATCCAGGCCAACGTCGAGGCCACCAAGAAGCAGGCCGCCGAGATCCGCGTGCTCGCCGAGGACCACAAGCAGGGCCTGGTGACGTTCGACGGCTGGACGGGCCAGTCCTCCGAGCGGTTCCAGGCCAGCATGGACGCGATGGGCAAGGAGCTCGACGACCTCGCCAACGCCGTCGAGACCAAGGCCAAGATCGTCGCGATCTGCGGTGTGCTGGTGCAGGTGCTGCGCGACATCGTCCGGGACCTGATCGCGCAGCTGCTGGGCTCGCTGCTGGCGGGCGCGATCGCCGCCGCCGCTGCCGCGATCCCGACGTTCGGCGCGTCCATCGCCGCGTTCATCGGGTTCGCGGTCGGCAAGGCGGTCGCGCTGGCCACGAACATCGCCTCGCGCATCGCGAAGCTGATCGCCGCGCTGACCCGGAACATGGGGCGCATCAAGAACCTCGACGACGTGGTCACCAAGATCGGCAAGGGCTGGGACCGGTTCGAGAACATCGCCGACGTCGCCGAGATCGCCTGGGAGAGCTACAAGGCCGCCAACGACGTCGACAAGGACATCGACAAGGCCAAGAAGCAGGACGACGAGATGGACAAGGTCGAGGCGGCCAACGACAAGGCCAAGGAGGCCAACGAGAAGTACCAGGCCGCCAAGGACGAGGAGAAGCGGCAGGCCGACGAGGCCAAGGCCGCGGGCGACAAGCTCGGTGCTGCCTCCGACAAGGCCGCCGAGGCGAACAAGAAGGCCCAGGAAGCGGCGGACGCCGTGAACAAGGCCGCCGCCTCCGGTGACCAGGCCGCCTACGACGCGGCGAAGGCCAAGTTCGACGCGGCCAAGGCCGAGGCGGACGCGGCGCGCGGCGAGGCGGCGAAGGCAGCCGAGGTGGCGGCCAAGGAAGCCCGGGACATGTCCGACGCGGCCAACAAGTCGAAGGACGCGCTGGACGCCACCAAGGCGCCCGACGACGCCGCCAAGGCCGCCTACGAGGAGTTCAAGAAGAACAACCCGGGCGGGGCCGCGGACCCGGCGCAGGAGTCGGCGGCCAACGACATGTCCGCGAAGAACGACGCCGCGAAGGCCGCGAACGCCAAGTACGAGCAGGCCAACGCCGACTTCGCCGCCGCTAACGCCGCAGCCGCCGAGGCCAACGCGAAGGCGTTCGCGTCCGGCAGCGACGCCGACATCGCGGCGGCCGAACGCGCGTCCAAGGCGGCCCAGGAGGCGGGCAAGACCGTCGAGCAGGCCGCCGGCGAGGCGAAGACGTCCGGCGAGGCGGCGAAGTCCGCGTACGACTCGTACCAGGCCAAGTACTCCGGCACCGCGACGACGACCGGGGACAAGACCGGCTCGACGTCCGTCCAGGTCTAGCCCCTCCGCAGGAGAGAACCGCTCATGGCGCCCAAGAACACCGGCGGCAGCAACAGCCCGTCGCCATCGCCGTCACCGTCGCCGTCACCCTCCCCTTCGCCGGCGCCCCCACCGCCGCCGGCGGGTGGCCCGACGGGGTCGTCGGGGTTCGGCATGAGCGGTTCCACGATGGACAGCCTCCAGTCCAAGGCGGGGGACTTCCAGTCCAGGCTCAACGCCATCACCGGCGGGCTGCGCGGGTTGCAGCTGGGCCCGACGTCGCTGGGCCCGATCGGCCTGTTCGCCGTGCCCGCGTTGAACAACTCGAACAACAACTCGGTCACGCAGGCGGAGCGGGCGGCGACGACGTTCGGCAACGTGCAGTCGGGGTTGAAGGCGACTTACCAGACGCACGTCAACACGGACCTGAACAGCCAGAAGGAGTTCAACAAGTTCAACCCGGACTCGGGCGCGCAGAAGCCGCCGGGCGGACCCACCACCGCGCCGCCGGTGTCGCCCAAGACGTCCGGTCCGCAGGTCAGCGCGTTCGGCGGGGTGAAGGGCGGCACGGGTCCTGGCGTGCCCGGCGCGGCACCGCCCGGCGGGCCGTCGGTCAGCCCGATCACGGGTCCGAAGGGGGGCGCGAACGCCGCTCCGGGTGGCGGGCCCAAGACGTCCGGTGGGCCTTCGGTCGCACCGATCACCGGACCCAAGGGCGGTGCCGGCACCGGTCCTCTCGGTGGTCCCACGCCGACGGGCGGACCGTCGGTCGGCCCCATCACCGGTCCCAAGGGTGGTGCGAACACCACCCCGGGCAGTGGGCCGAAGACATCCGGTGGGCCTTCGGTCGGGCCGATCACCGGACCCAAGGGGAGTGGCCCGGTGCCGACCGGTGCGTTCCCGGCCACGAGCATCCCGCCCGCCACGACTCCCAAGAGCGGCACGACTCCCGGCGGCCCCAAGGTGCCCGGCGGCGGTCCGAACGTGCCCGGCGGCGGTCCCAAGGTCCCCGGCGGCGGCCCGAACGTGCCTGGCGGCGGGCCGAAGGTGCCTGGCGGCGGGCCGAACGTGCCTGGTGGCGGGCCGAAGGTGCCCGGCGGCATCCCTGGCGGCATCCCCGGTGGCATCCCGGGCGGCGTCCCCGGTAGCACTCCCGGCGGTGGGTCGAAGGCGTCCGGTGGCGTTCCGGGTGGGATCCCGGGCAGCACCCCGCCGCCCGGCAGCAACCTCGGTCCCGGTGCGAAGACCGCGGCCGGCCCGATGCCGACTGCGGCCCCGCCGGCCACGACCACACCCTCGCCCTCCCCCAAGGGCGGCACCCCGCCACCGATGGCCGGCGGCATGCCCCCGATGGGCGCGACCCCCGGCGGCCCGGCGGCGGGCGGGAACACGGACCGGTCCAGCAAGTTCACCGGCGGCCCGACCAAGGGCGTCTTCGACACGCCCAAGCCCCCGACCGGCAACGGCACCATCGACAAGGCCCCGACCTCGTCGTCCTCCACACCTCCCGCCGCCCCGCCGTCCGGGAAGTCGGACGCCGGCCCGAAGCCGCCGCCCGTCCAGTCCACGCCGACCCCGCCGCCCACCCAGTCGACACCGCCGCCGAACCAGTCCACGCCGCCCTCGGGCGCGCAACCGAAGCCGAACGCCGCGCCCACCCCCGGCCCCGTCCCGGGCGCCCACCCGGCGACGTCCCCGGTCACCCCCGGCGCGATGCCACCGGCCACCCCGGGCGGGACCTCGCCGAACACCGACCGGTCGAGCAAGTTCACCGGCGGCCCGACCAAGGGCGTGTTCGACGCGCCCAAGCCGCCCACCCCGGACGCCACGATCACCAAGGCGCCACCCACCTCCCCCTCCACACCACCCCCGGCCCCCAAGCCGACCCCGGTCGCCTCCACCCCGAACCCGACCCCCACCCCGGGCGTCAACACCACCCCGAACCCGGCCCCCAACCCGAACCCGGCCGTCACCCCGAACCCGGCCGTCACCCCGAACCCGGCGGTCACCCCGCCGGCCCCGAACACCCGGCCCGCGCCGCCGGCCGCCGCACCACCGGCCAACCCCAACCCGAACCCGAGCCCCAACCCGGGCGTCAACACCAACCCGAACCCGGCAGTCGCACCGCCGAGCCCGGCCCCCAACACGAACGCGAACCCCAACCCGAGCCCAACCACCCGCCAAGCCCCGGAGATCCGCACCCGCCCGGCCCCGCCCACGACGACCCCGATCACCCCCGCCCCGCCCACCGTCAACTCGACGGTCGTCACCGGCGTGGTCACCGGCAACCCCGGCCCCTTCCAGTTCACCCCCCGCCCGCAGAACTCCCCCGGCGCCCGCCTGGGCCGGTTCTTCGGTGCCGTCCGCGACATCGGACGCCTGTTCCAAGCACCCCCACCGCCAACCCCGACCTCGCCCCCGACCCCCACGGTCACCACACCGAGCCCGATGGCGCCGGTGCTGCGGCCGACCGCACGGCCCGGGGACATGGCGGTCGACGACCTCAAGGCGCACATCCAGCAGGCCGTGCACGAAGGCGCGCCCGTCCGCGCCCGCATCCTGCTCAACCGGATGAAGGACAGCCCGCACCACGCCGAACTGTCCGCCTACTTCCAGCAGCAGCTGGACACCGCCCCGAGCGTGCCGCCGGTCGACGTGCCCAAGCAGGTCAGCTTCGTCTGGTTCGGCAACACGCCCAAGCCCGGCGCGGTGGACAACATGGTCGCCTGGGCCGAGCAGGCCCGGAACGCCAACCCGCCGTGGCAGGTCACCCTCTGGACCGACCCGCGCTCCGGCAAGTGGGACCCGGCGACGCTCGACCAGCTCAAGAACAACGGCATCGAGATCCGGACCGACACCGGTGCCCTGGTCGACGACCTCTCGCTCGACGTCGAGAGCCGCGCGGACACCCGCAAGCCCACGCTGGCCGACATCTACCAGAAGTCCGACCAGGTCGGCGCCTACAACCTGGCCTCCGACATCGCCCGTTACGCGGTCCTGTCCAAGAACGGCGGCGTCTACGCGGACGTCGACATCGCCCCCGGCACAGTCTCCCTGGACAACGTCGGCAACATGCAGATGCGCCAGGACGACGTGCCGCTGTTCGCACCCCGCCTGCGCGACGAGAAGAGCGTGCGGGACGAGCTGGGCCTGGGCAAGGACGACCCGATCAGCGACGCCCAGGTGGCCGAGGCCGCCGCGGCCCGGTACGAGAAGGGGTCGCTGAACAACAACTTCATCGTCGCCCCGCCGAGTTCGAACTTCATCCGGGCGTTCGCGGACACGATCCCGCAGAAGTACACGTCGCTGAAGAACCAGATGCCGCCGGGCAGCTTCGACAGCGAGCTGAAGAACCTGGCGTCCGACATCTCCGGCCCGACGGTGCTCAACGACTCGCCGGTCAACTGGATGAAGCCGGCCGAGGGCCTCATGGGCCGCTACACCATGCACAACTCGGACCTGGGCTTCCAACCGTACGAGGGCAGCCCGCTCAAGCCGCTGGTCACGCCGACGGACTTCCAGGCCCTGTTCGACCCGGCGATCAAGGACAAGTGGTCGGGCCTCCAGTGGGTCACCGACCTGAGCAGCGACCAGCTCGACACCCCGGCCCAACCGTCCACTTCGGACAACCAGGGCTCGTCGAGCCGCCCTGCGCCCGGTCCGGACGTGCAGGACCGGTCCGTCGACACCCCGCCCCCGCCGCCCCGCACCGACAGCAGGGACGTCATCAACGACGAGTCGTGGCGGCACAGCACGGAGAGCACGGCGGACTGGTTCGGCCCGGACAACCCGCGTCCCGCCTCGGACTGGGACGCCGTGCGGGACAAGGCGCCCGTGCGCACGGTGGACACCGAGGTCGCCGACGTGCAGCGGTCGAGCACGCTGGGCAACATCGACTCGATCACCGGTCTGATCAAGCACGACGTGCGCCGGATGGAGGTCGCGCCCGGGGTCTGGGTCAAGGAGTACACCCTGAAGGTGCACCTGAACCCGGCCGAGGGCGTGTCACCGTCCACTGTGGACGACGTGCGGAACAGGACCGTCCAGGGCGTGGACAACCTGCTCAACCAGGGCTACCGGCTGCCCTCCGGCGACCAGTTCCACGCGCGGGTCGAGTTCGTCACCGACCCGGCGCAGGCGCACACCAGCGTCAACGTCACCAACGCGCCCAACGCCGACCAGCTCAACTGGAGCACGTCCTCCTCGTCGAACGTCCTGGCGCACGAGGTCGCGCACTACTTCGGCCTGCCCGACGAGTACAAGGACGCGGCCGGGCCCGACGCCCGCATCTTCAACAGCGACGGCAAGCCGCTGCCCGCCGGGCACACCCAGTCGAACCTGGTGGTGCAGGACAACGGCCTGATGGGCGCGGGCGTGAACGCCGACCCGTCGCTCAAACCGCGCCACCTGTGGTTGATCGAGCGCACCACGAACAGCCAGGTGATGGTCCCCGACGCCGACCACGCCACCCTGCACAACCCGGACAGCGCCAAGCAGACCCCGCCCCCGCGCCCGCCCGACCACGGCACGCGCCAGGACGTCCGACCGACCATCCCGCCGCCCCCGCCGCCACCACCACCCGCGCCCGTCACCACGGCCCCCATCAACACCGCGGCCAACAACCAAGGCACACCACCCCCGCCCCCGCCACCGCCGCCCATCAACACGGCGGCCAACAACCAAGGCGCACCACCTCCGCCGCCGCCCCCGCCACCCATCAACACGGCGGCCAACAACCAAGGCGCGCCACCCCCGCCCCCACCGCCGCCACCAGCACCCGGCAACCAGAACCCGGCGGCGAACAACCAGGGCGCGCCCCCGCCACCCCCGCCACCCGGCGGCAACGCCGGACCGGTCGGCGGTCCGCCGCCACCCCCACCCCCCGGTGGTCTGGCGCCGCAGCCGAACGCCGGCCCGGCGAACCCGCCGCAGACGTTCTCCGGGCGCCTGAACGACACCCTGACCAACGGCGTCTCCGCGCACCTGCCGGAGACCCTGCCGTCCAACCCGCTGGACATCGCGGGCGTGCAGGTCGACGTCGGCCAGATCCAGGCCGGCTTCGACGCCATGTTCGACACGCTCCAGCAGGAGTACGGCATCACGACCCGGCCCGCGGTGAACCCGGACCTGATCGTGCGCATGGACGCCCAGACCTTCGCCCGGCACTTCGCCGTCCAGCAGGCGCTGGACGAAGCCCTCAACACCGACGACCGGGGTGCGGGCGACCTGACCGTCGGGCAGCTCACCGGGCAGGGCGTCGACCCGGGGCAGATCCGCGCGCGGATCCTGAGCGCGGACTTCCTGGCCCGCCTCAACCAGGGCGACCCGACCGCGGTGGCCGAACTGGACGCCGTGCTGGACACGGTCGCCCAGCTCAAGGCCGGCAACGGCGACGTCGCCGCCATGCGCAACCAGCTCATCCAGAACACCCTCACCAACCCGGCGCGCGCGATCTCCGGTCACGTCCTGCTCAACACCGGTCACCTCGACGGCCTGACCAACGACCCGGCACGCCGCGCCGACGCGATCCGGCACCTGCTGGTGCACGAGTTCATGCACGCGCACTCGGTGGGCAGCGACCAGACCTTCGCGCACCGGCACGGGCAGGGCGGCGTCTACAGCGCCAACCTCAACCCGGACGAGGCGATGACCGAGATGCTCGCCCGCCGGATCACCGACGCGCTGGCCCAGCGCCTGGGCGAGACGCCGCAGTACAACGAGTTCCCGAACAACGGCGGCAACCGCTACCAGGACAACGTCGACCGCCTCGCCGCCGAGCTGAACCGGCCGAACCGGACCTGGGCGCCGTTCGACGCCAACCAGACCTTCCGCACCATGCTCGGCGAGTACTTCGGCACGACCACCACCGCCCAGAACCCGCCGCCCGCCGACAACAACGCACCCCCGCCGCCGCCGAACAACCCCAGCAACAACAACGGCACACCCCCGCCGCCACCGCCACCGCCCCCGGCGAACAACTCCGGCAACAACAACGGCACACCGCCGCCGCCACCACCGCCCCCGCCACCGCCACCGACGAACAACCCGGGCGGCAACACCGGCACACCCCCGCCTCCCCCGCCACCGCCGCCCACCCACCGGGGCGCGCCGACGACCCGTCCCGCGCCGCCGTCCGCGCCCATCCCGATGGTCGTGGTCACCCCGCCCGTGCCGACGACCGTGCTCCCCGGCCCGCTGCCCGAGTTCTTCCAGTCCAACCAGGGCCTGGGCACGATCGCGACCAACGACGTGCGCGGCGTGGACAAGGTCACCGGCGCGCTCACCACGCTCCTCGACACCCAGAGCCCCAACGCCAAGCAGCTCGGCGTCGACCACGTCGGCCACGAGCTGAAGACCAACTTCGAGTCGTTCCTGGACGGCGGCCGGACCTTCCAGGTCAAGGTCGGCGGCACCTGGCTGGACGCCAAGGTCCAAGCCGTCCTGCACAACCCGCCCGCCGACCCGACCAGCACCCCGCCGCAGACCACCAAGGTCGACATGCAGGTCAACAGCGGCGCGAGCACGTCCACCACGACCAACCTGACCACGGCGAACACGGTCGGCGTCAGCGCGGCGGCCAGCCAGGGCCTGGGCGCGTACGGGGCGCTGTCGGTCAGCACCCCGCTGTCCACCCCGGCCACCACCGTCACCACGAGCACGTCCACCACCGACAACCGGGTGATCCGCGCGGGCGAGACGTCCACGCAGGTCGACGTCCCGGTCTCGGTCCTGGTCACCCTTTCCGACCCGGTCACGGGCACGGTCGTGGGTCAACAGAGCGTCCGCACGGACGGCGACGGCCCGGTCGAGGCGTCCCTCCAGATCCCCGACGACCTGCGCCACCTCGGCCCCGGCGTCCCGGGCGAGGTCACGCCGGCCGACGGCTGGGGCGCGAAGGTCGAGCACGTCGCGCCCGAGGCCGTGCACGTCAACCCGGCCGACGCCGACGCCGCCTTCAAGGCCCTGTCGACCGCCCTGCACCCGTCGATCACGCTGCCGGGAGCGGACGGCCGCACGGCGCTGCGGGACTTCCTCAGCGGCACGAACATCCGCGACAACCTCGGCCCGATGCTCGGCGGCTGGGTCACCTCACCCAACCTGACCAGCCCGAACGGTGGTCACACGGGTGCGGTGCGGATGACCGCGCACCCGGTGTCCGCGGAACTGGTCGGCACCCACAACGCGGCCCAACTCCGCCTGCACGACGCCACCACGACCGGCACCGGCACCAGTTCGACCATCAGCAGCGGCGTGGACGTGAACGCGGCGGTCGGCGGCGGCGTGGGCGCGCCCAGCGTCGGCGTCGGCACGGCCGGGATCACCGGCGGCTACGGCGCGAAGACGTCCGTCACCGCCAACACCGGCACCACCACGACGAACAAGACCGGCATCCAGGTCAAGGGCGACACCGGCCTGTACAAGGTGGTCACGAACGTCGAGGTCCAGACGTCCAACGGCAAGAGCGTCACCTTCCCGGTCACCTCCTACGTCCGGATCGGCCTGCCCGAAGCCGCCGCGCACGGCCTGCCCACCCCGGACGGCACGCAGGACTCGATCACCAAGCCGACCAAGGACGGCAAGCCGCGCTTCGAGCCGCTCTACCTCTCGACGGGTCTGGCGGCGGGCAACATCCGCGTCGGCGAGTTCGCCCCGGCGAGCAGCGTGCAGCCGACCGTGGAACAAGCGCTGCGGAACGTGCCCGAGCTCAAGGGCCTGCTGCCGAACTGGGACGTCGAAGCGGACCGGCTCAAGGGCGCGCACAAGTCGAGCGAACTGGCCCAGCAGCTGGCCAACCAGCGCAAGCTGGACGCCGAGCTGTCCCCGACCGCGCTGAAGTCCAAGATGGACAGTCTGCTCGGACCGGGCGTGCAGGTGCAGTTCAAGCGCGAGGGCACCGCGCACAACGAGTTCGTCAACATCAAGATCACCGCGACGCTGGCCGAGGGCACGCACCTCGGCGAGGCGGACGCGCGCAACATCCGCGGCTCCTCGTCCACCGCGCCCAAGCTGGACAGCGCCGCCGCCACGCAGAAGGGCTTCAGCGCGGGCGTCGAGGGCCGGGGCGGCGCCTCGCTCAAGCCGCCGGGCGCGAGCGTGTCGCCGACCGCGACGCTGGCCGCGAAGTACAACCAGTCCACGGCCGTGAAGACCACCGCCGGCCCCACGGTGGGCAGCAACTCCCTGCACGTGGGCAGCGCGGACGCGCAGGTCTTCGCCCACCGCGTGGACTTCACCGTCGAGATCACCGAGTTCAGCCGCACCCAGGGGTGGGTCAAGCGGGTCACCATCGGCTCGCCGAAGCTCCAGGTGCCCGCCCCGAAGACGGTCGCCACCATCACGTCGGCGGACAACCCGGCCCTCGGCGGCAAGGTGCACCTGTGGGTGTCGGACGGGTCGGCGCTCAAGACCGACCAGAAGGCGTTCAAGCCCGGCGACCCGACCACCGTGCCGCTGCCGCCGAACGCCACCGTCTCCTCGGTGCTCACCCCGTCCACCGCCAAGCCGAAGCAGCCGGACTGGCTGCACGTCGAAGCGGTGGCGAACGCGGAGGCGTTGCGGGACAACGCCATCAAGCTGCTCGACGAGGCCTCGGGCGGCAAGGACAAGTCGCTGACCGTGCCCGGGACCGAGTCCCGCAACCAGATCGACAAGCTGTTCTCCCCGGAGAACCTCAAGGCCAACCTGCGCAAGATGGCCGAGACCGGGGTCGCCGAGACCGGTCTGCGCTTCGACCGGCGCGTCGCCGACCGGACCGGCGCGATCGGCATGTCGGTGGAGCTGAGCAAGCCGCGGCTGGTGTCGGTCTCCGACATCACGCCGACCGAGAACTCGACCACCGGCGGGTCGAAGGCGGCCGAGACCACCACCAAGAACAAGTCGGTCGACACCACCGCGTCCGTCGGCTTCGGCGCGCGGCCCAGCGGCGCGTCCCCGAAGGGCGCGAGCGGCTTCACCGCGCAGGGCAAGTGGACGCCGTGGTCGAAGTCCGACGCCAAGACCACCGAGGTCGGCGGGTCCGTGGACCGCAACCTGGTCACGCCGCCCGCCGAGCGCACCGTGCTGGTGCAGATGGACGCCACGTTCACCGTCGCGACCGAGAGCCGCAACGAGAACGTGGTGAGCAAGGGCACGCCGCAGGCCAAGGCGGCGGCCGTGGTCATGCCGGGTGGCGTGTTCGTGCGGGTCAGCGAGCAGACCGCGCGCGAGATGGGCCTGCTGCCCGACGTCAACCAGCCCGCACCGGCGCAGCACGGCACCATGCAGCCGCCCAAGCGGCTCAGCCCGAACGAGCCGGGCGCGCTGGGCCTGAGCCTGGTGGACAAGGCGCCCGACCTGTCGGCGACGGTCCGCAACCTCGCTTCAGAGGTCAACAAGGGCACCAAGCTCATCCCGGACTCGGTGCTGGACGACTCGATGGGCAACCTCCAGCGCCTGGTCGACCTGACCTCGCCGACCAGCGTGAAGGCGCTGGTGGACAGCGCGCTGGACGGCGGCGTGCCACTGCTGCTGCACAAGCCCGGCACGGTGATCGGCAAGGACAGCTACCAGGTCACGCTCAAGGCGCACGTGGGTGTGCCGGTGTTCGACAAGGCGGTCAACGACGGCCGCGAGATCGAGCACACGGTGTCCGGGACCCGCAAGGGCGCCGACGCGCAGGGCAAGGGCACGAGCTGGGGCCTGGGCGTGAAGGCGCCCGGCAGCGCGGTGCCCGACGCGTCCGGGAACCTGTCCGGCAACGTCGGCGTCGCGGTCGGCGCGAACGTCGGCTTCGCGCAGAGCAAGACCACCACCGACTCCACCACCGACCAGTTCGGGCACCTGCGCGCGGGCAGCGGGCCGGCGGTCCGCTACGACGTGCCGGTCCGGTTCGAACTGGTGGTGGAGAAGGGCGGCAAGGTCGTCGGCAACGCCGTGAGCCCGGAGACCAACCTGGGCGTGCGGCTGCACGCGGACAGCGTGCGGGTGCAGCCGCCGACCGGCCCGGAGACCCGTCCCGGCTACCGGGCCGAGGCGAGCGGTCAGCTGGCGACCGAGGCCGCGCCGGACCGCATCACGGCGTGGCAGAGCACGGGCGTCGGGCTGCCGAGCACCGCGTCCGTCGAGGGCATGCGGGGTGCGGCGGACGTGCGCCGGGCCGCGATCGCGGCGCTGGAGAAGGCCGGCGCGGGCAGCGGGATCACCGGCAAGGGCACGGCACCGCTCAACGCCCTGCTGTCCACGCTCAGCTCCGAGCACCTCCAGCCGAGCCTGCCCGGCATGACCAAGGCGCCGCTGGACGTGCCCGGCCTGCACGAGGCCACGATCGGGTCGGCGCAGCACGCGGGCCTGAAGGTGTACGCGCGGCTGGTGAACCCGAAGCTCGGGTCGCTCAGCGACTCGGTGAACCTGGAGAACCCGACCTCGACCGTGCACGCGGTGTCCACGGACGTGAAGTCCGGGCAGACCGGTGACGTGTCGATCGGGGTCGCGAGCGGCGGGTTCGCGCAGTCCGCCAAGGACGCCCAGGGCAACCCGGACCCGGTGCACACGCCGAACTTCTCCACCGGCGGCATCGAGGGCAAGCACGCGAGCGAGGCGTCCACGACGGACTCCTCCGGGCCGACCGGCAACAAAGTGCAGAACCTCAAGCCGCAGGGCCGGACCGGGCTCGTGGAGTTCGACGTCGAGTACCGGTTCGTGGCGGACCTGGGCGGCGGCAAGGTCGGCGTGTACGACCTGACCGTGCCCGGTTCGGCGGACGTCCGGATGCCCGCGAGCGACGTGGAGACCCTGCTGGGCCGCCCGTTCGGCGACGACCTGGGCGCGGCGCAGACGGCCGTCAAGGACACCGCCGCCGACTGGCGCAAGGCCGAGGTCGCGGTGGACGAGGCCCGGCACGCGGCGCAGGACCTGATCACCGAGTCCGCCGCCGCGAAGGCGGAGGCGCAGCAGGCCGTGGCCGACGCCCGCGAAGCCCTGGACCAAGCGGTCGATGCCCACAACCTGGCGGTGCAGGACCTGCCCCGGTTGCAGCAGGCGCTGGCGGACGCGCAGCTCGCCGAGCAGCAGGCCTACGACGCCCTGCGGGACCGCCAGACCGACGTGCTCGACAAGGAGCGGGTGGCCCGCCGCACGGCGGCGCTGGCCGACCTCGCCACCCAGGACGCGACGGCCGCCCAGGACGCCGCGAAGGCCGCCCAGGACCTGGCGGACGCCCGCAAGGCGGAACTGGCCGCGACCGCACAGGTCACCGACGCCACGACCGCCCTGGTGCGAGCCGAGCTGGACCTGAAGCCGGTGGCCGAGGCGGCGACGCAGACCGACCTGAACCGCCAAGCCGCGCAGACCGCGTACGACCAGGCCGTCGCGGACGCCAGGCGCATCGAGCAGGAGGCGGACCAGGCCATCCTCGACGCGGAGACCACCCTGGCCGAGCGCCGCGCGGCGGCCGACGCCGAGCAAGCGAAGTGGTGGGCGGCGAAGTCGACGGTCGACCAGCAGGTCACCGCCTACAACACCACCGCACCGCCCGCGCCCGCCAACCCCGCGACCCCACCCGCCGGCTCCTCGACCTCACCGAACCCGGTTCCGCCCAACCCGTCCTCCAGCTCCTCGACCTCGCCCAACTCGGCCGCCGGCACCCCGGCCTCCAGCTCCTCGACCTCGCAGAACCCGCCCGCCGCACCTCCTGCCCCTGCACCGCGCGGTGTGCCGGTGCAGCCGCTGGCCGAGCCGCTGCCGGTGACCCCGCGCTCCGCCCCCACCGGCCCGACCCCGGAGCGGTCGTTCGACTTCACCGACGACCTCTCCGACACCCAGCGCTCCCAGCTCGACGACCTCGCCACCCAGCTCACCGAGGCCAAAGCCCAGCGCGACCACCTCGGCTACCTGCCGCCGTCGGTCGAGGTCTCCGGAGCCAACGCCGACACCGTGGCCCAGGCCCTGGCCGCCCACGGCATCGACGCCAAGGTCACCCCGGGCCGCGCCGACGGCGTGGACGTCAAGGTCGACTGGGACCTCAAGCGCCCGGAAGGCCATGTCCCACCGGCCGCGCCGGTCGGCCAGAAGGTCACCGACACGGTGATCACCTCGCCGGCGCCGGCACGCTCGGTCCTGGACGACCCGTCCTGGCGGCACAGCACCGCCACCGACGCCGAGTGGTTCACCCCCACCACCCCCGTCCCGAACAACACCATCGAGCAGGCCCGCGCCACCGCGCCGGTCACCTCGACGGTCCGCGGCGAGGACGGCGGGATCATGGCCAACTCGGCGATCACCCCCGAAGGCGTCACCCTCAACCCGTGGCGCGGCCCCATCGCCTACGACGTCCGCACCATGACGATCGACGGCGTCGAGGTCCACGACCTCACCGTCAAGCTCCACCTCGACGGCCACCCCGACCAGGCGGCGGCCGTCCGGGACCGCACCCGCGCGGGCGTCGAAGAGCTGTTCAACCGGGGCAACCGCCTGCCCGGCGGCGCCCAGCTGCACGTCACCGTCGAGTTCACCGACAACCCGGCCGACGCCCACGCCACGGTCGCCCTCACCGACCCGGAGGGCCGCCCCGACCAGCTGCGCTGGCCGGTCGACACCGACCCCCGCCGCCTGGCGCACGAGGTCGGCCACTTCCTCGGCCTCCAGGACGAGTACCTGGAGACCGACGCGGTGAAGCCGGTCTTCCAGCACCAGGACGGCAAGGGCCGGGTCGTCGCGGACAACGCGCCCATGACGGCGGGCATCGACGCCACCGACACCGCTCTCAAGCCGCGCAACGCGTGGCTGATCGAGAACCGCATGAAGGCGCTGGAGTCGTTCAACCCGCCGACCGCCGCACCGTGGTCCGACACCACTCCGCCGCCGAACGCGCCCATGAAGCGCGATCGGGACGCGATGGAGATCGACGACGTCCCGGCGCACGAATCGCACAAGCGCCAAGAGCGAGACGGCGACGAACCGTCCGATGTGGACGAGGACGTCGAGATGACCGAGGACGACTCGGTCACCCTCGACAACCCGGGCGGCATCCAGAACAGGGCTTTCGAGAACCTCGCCCAGGGCCGCACGCTCCAGCCCATCACCCCCGGCGACTACCTCGACAGCACGCGGCAGAGCATCGAGAACAACGAGCCGCCGGCGTTCGTGGTGAACATGATCGTCCGGGCCGGCGAGCTGGACCAGCTCGACACCGTCATCGCCGGTGTCATGGCGGGCACCCCGCCCGAGCTGCGCGGCCGGGTCGCGTTCGTGCTCGGCGTCAACGCGCCCACCCGCCAGGAGGTCGACACCGCCCTGGCGCGGGCGAACGCCGCCGTCCAGGGCCGGGAGGAACCGATCGCCCTGGTCAACCTGCCCCACCCCAACCGGGGCTTCGCGTTCGGCGAGACCCGCAACCGGACCCTGGACAGCGGCGCCCACCGGTTCGCGGTCCACGCGCTGGCGGCCAACGGCACTCACCCGTACGTGTCGGTGATGGACTTCGACGCGAGCGACCGCCGCACGCCGTCCGGCGACCACGTCTTCAGCCACGTGACGACCCTCATGGACGCCACGGACGTGGACGACAACCCCGAACCGCTGCGCCCGCTGCTGGTCGGCGGCGGCTACCGGGTCACCGACCCGCAGCAACTCGTCCGGGACACGCTCGCCCGGATCGACGCCGACCAGCGCCTCGACCCGGCCACCCGGCAGTCCTATGTGGACGCCGTCAACCACCCGGACTTCGTGGCGCGGTTCGAGCAGCACATCGCGGCCGACATGCACGCCCGCCGCAACCAGGCCGGCATCCACCCGCTGCTGCCGTACACGCCGGAGCCGAACCTGTTCGTCGACGCCCTCGTGCCGCTGGTGGACGACACGGTCCGCTTCGGCCCGGACGGCGCGGAGTTCGGCGGCCTGGGCCGCTCGCTCAACCGGTTCTACGCGGCCGAACTGGCGGCCGTGCACGCGCCGGACCTCGCGCACGACCCCGCGGCCGACGTGCGGGAGCGGGTGAACGTGGACGCGCAGAACAACCGGCACCCGGTGCGCGGCTTGGCGTTCGCCACGGACTTCGTCGAGGGCGCGACCGGCACCGACCTGTCCCGCCTGGCTTACGGGCAGGTCCGGGACGGCAGGCTGCCCCAGTCGCACACCGCCCTGCCGAACGTGACCGAGCGGTTCGTCGCGAACAAGGCCGCCAAGCAGGGCACCCGGTTCGCGAACCAGCGGGAGCAGGCCGCCGCCGGCACCGTCCCGGAGCCGTTCCCGGTGCCGCCGCCCGGCCAGTCCTCCAGCACGTGGACCCCCGCCACCCGCACCCGGACCGAACTGGGCGCTCCCCGGAAGAACGCGCTCAACCCGGCCGTGTCGACGCCGGTGCCCGCGCCGTTCCAGGGCGTCACGGCGGGCATCCAGCCGGAGCACAAGGTCGTGTCGGCGCACGGCCTGGTCACCTCCGACCACGTCAGCGAGGCCCGGCGGCACCTGCGGTTCATCGCCACCGACCTCCTGCCGACCGCGGCGCCGCCCACCCCCGACGGCCTGTACGCGACGCTCGGCCAGGCGGCGGGCGTGGACCCGGCCGTGCTGCGGCGGGAGGTGGTGGCGATGGCCAACGGCGACGAGGCGGCGCAGGCCGTGGCGGAGTTCACCGTCACGCACCCGATGCGCCGGGGCCACCTGTACCGGTCGGTGGTGGAGGACCTGAACTGGTCGTTCCGCGACCCGGCGGAGAACGCGCGGGCGGGCAACGCGCGCGACCTGACCGGCCGGCTGATCGCCACCCGACTGGGCGCCAACGTCGTCATCCACCAGGGTGGCGCGCCGATCGTCCTGCACCCCTTCACCGGTCCGGCGCCGCACTCGGTGGAAATCGAACTCGTCGTGGTGAACGGAGTCGCGACTTACCGAAGGCGGGCGTGAATAAGGTCTCGAAAAGGTCTCAGGAACGCGGTTCGGATCACTCCGCCGAGTGATCCGAACCGCACAGCCACGGCCTTTGACCTGTGAGATGAATCGGTGCAGAAGGCCCCGGCCATTCACCACTGTTCTGTCAGTCACAGAGGCGGGCGGCCATTGGGTCACCGGAAGCGCACGGGACTAGCATCCGGGGGTCAAGGTCCCTCCCAGTACGGGGAGACCAGTCCACCACTGACGCTGGAGGCCGTTGCGCATGGCCGGCACCACCGCAACCGAGCGGTCGGGCACCTCCAAAGGAGGCGGCACGCTCTACCGTGGCGATCTGGGCATGTGGTCCTGGGTCGCCCACCGCATCACCGGTGTGTTGACGTTCTTCTTCCTGTTCGCGCACGTCCTGGACACCGCGCTGGTGCGCGTGTCGCCGGACGCGTACGACAAGGTCATCGAGACCTACAAGAACCCGATCGTCAACCTGTTCGAGGTCGGCCTCGTCGGAGCGGTGCTCTACCACGCGCTCAACGGCATCCGCGTGATGCTCGTCGATTTCTGGGCGAAGGGTCCCCGCTACCAGCGCCAGATGCTGTGGGCGATCCTGGGCCTCTGGGTGCTCGTGATGATCCCGGGCACCTACTTCATGCTGGTCCGCACGGTGTCCGACCTGTTCGGGGGTCACTGAGATGAGCGAGTCGACCCTGGCCAAGCCGCGCACCCCGCGTCGCCCCGCCGCCCGCCGCAGCAACGGCGAGCTGTACAGCTGGCTGTTCATGCGCATCTCGGGCGTGGCGCTCGTGGTGCTGGTGCTGGGCCACCTGTTCATCATGAACGTCCTCGACGGCGGTGTGCACCGCATCAACTTCGGCTTCGTCGCCGGCCGCTGGGCCTCGCCGTTCTGGCAGTTCTGGGACCTGGCGATGCTGTGGCTGGCGCAGATCCACGGCGGCAACGGCCTGCGCACGGTCATCAACGACTACGCCCGCAAGGACGCCACCCGGTTCTGGCTCAAGGTGCTGCTGTACGTCTCGATGGTGCTGATCATCAGCCTCGGCACGTACGTGATCTTCACCTTCGACCCGAACATCACCGACTGACCCGCCGCGGGGAGTACCACGACATGCAGTTCCACAAGTACGACGTCGTGATCATCGGCGCCGGCGGCGCCGGGATGCGCGCCGCGATCGAGTCCGGTCAGCGCGCCCGCACGGCGGTCCTCACCAAGCTCTACCCCACCCGCTCCCACACGGGCGCCGCGCAGGGCGGCATGTGCGCCGCGCTGGCGAACGTGGAGGAGGACAACTGGGAGTGGCACACCTTCGACACGATCAAGGGCGGCGACTACCTGGTCGACCAGGACGCCGCCGAGATCATGGCGAAGGAGGCCATCGACGCGGTCCTCGACCTGGAGAAGATGGGCCTGCCGTTCAACCGCACGCCCGAGGGCAAGATCGACCAGCGGCGGTTCGGCGGCCACACCCGCAACCACGGTGAAGCGGCCGTGCGCCGGGCCTGCTACGCGGCCGACCGCACCGGCCACATGATCCTCCAGACGCTGTACCAGAACTGCGTCAAGCACGGCATCGAGTTCTTCAACGAGTTCTACGTGCTCGACATCTGCCTGACCGAGACCGAGGACGGCCCGGTCTGCACCGGCGCGGTGGCCTACGAGCTCGCGACCGGCGAGATCCACGTCTTCCACGCCAAGTCGGTCGTGTTCGCCACCGGCGGTTTCGGCAAGGTCTTCAAGACCACGTCCAACGCCCACACGCTGACCGGCGACGGCATGGGCATCGTCTTCCGCAAGGGCCTGCCCCTGGAGGACATGGAGTTCTACCAGTTCCACCCGACCGGTCTGGCGGGCCTGGGCATCCTGCTCACCGAGGGCGCGCGCGGCGAGGGCGCGATCCTGCGCAACGCGTCCGGCGAGCGGTTCATGGAGCGCTACGCCCCGACCATCAAGGACCTCGCGCCGCGCGACATCGTCGCCCGGTCGATGGCCCTGGAGGTCATCGAGGGTCGCGGCGCCGGCCCGAACAAGGACTACGTGCTGCTGGACTGCACGCACCTGGGCGCCGAGGTCCTGGAGACCAAGCTGCCGGACATCACCGAGTTCGCCCGCACGTACCTCGCGGTCGACCCGGTGAAGGAGCCGGTGCCGGTGTACCCGACCGCGCACTACGCGATGGGTGGCATCCCCACCAACGTGCACGGTGAAGTGCTGCGGGACAACGACCACATCGTCCCCGGCCTGTACGCGGCGGGCGAGTGCGCGTGCGTCTCGGTGCACGGCGCGAACCGCCTGGGCACCAACTCCCTGTTGGACATCAACGTCTTCGGCCGTCGCGCGGGCATCGCCGCCGCCGAGTACGCCAACAGCCACGAGCACGTGGAGCTGCCGGAGAACCCGGCCAAGGTGGTCGAGGAGCAGGTGGCGCTGGTCCTGTCCGAGCACGGCCACGAGCGGGTCGCGGACATCCGCACCGAGCTCCAGGCCACGATGGACAAGAACGCGTCGGTGTACCGCACCGAGGACACGCTCAAGACCGCGCTGCACGACGTGCAGGCGCTCAAGGAGCGGTACCAGCGGATCACCGTGCAGGACAAGGGCAAGCGGTTCAACACCGACCTGCTGGAGGC
This sequence comes from Saccharothrix sp. CCNWYY140, assembly GCF_037401995.1. Lineage (NCBI taxonomy): Bacteria > Bacillati > Actinomycetota > Actinomycetes > Pseudonocardiales > Pseudonocardiaceae > Saccharothrix > Saccharothrix sp. CCNWYY140. The sequence continues at coordinate 6,546 of NZ_JBBEGC010000105.1, read as the reverse complement.
CGTCGAGCTCGGCTTCCTGCTGGAGCTGGCCGAGGTCCTGGTGGTCGGCGCGCTGGCGCGCAAGGAGTCCCGCGGCGGCCACGCCCGCGAGGACTACCCGAACCGCGACGACACGAACTTCATGCGCCACAGCATGTACTACAAGCAGGGCGACGGCCTGTCGGCGGACATCCGCCTGGACTACAAGCCCGTGACGTTCACCCGGTACCAGCCGATGGAGCGCAAGTACTGATGACCGCTACCGCTGAAGTGTCCACCGGCTCCCGCGGCGCGCAGCCCCCGGTGCCGGACGGCGCCATCACCGTCACGCTGAAGATCCGCCGGTTCAACCCGGAGGTCGACGACGAGCCGCGCTGGGACTCCTTCGAGATCCCGGCCCTGCCGTCCGACCGCGTGCTGAACCTGCTGCACTACGTCAAGTGGTACCTCGACGGCACCTTGACGTTCCGCCGCTCGTGCGCGCACGGCATCTGCGGCTCCGACGCCATGCGCATCAACGGCGTCAACCGCTTGGCCTGCAAGGTGCTCCTGAAGGACCTGTTGGCCCCCAAGGGCAAGCAGACCACGATCACCATCGAGCCCATCAAGGGCCTGCCGGTGAACAAGGACCTGCTGGTCGACATGGAGCCGTTCTTCGAGGCGTTCAAGGCGGTCAAGCCGTACCTGATCACCTACGGCAACGAGCCGACGCGCGAGCGCATCCAGTCGGTGGCCGACCGCGAGCGCTTCGACGACACGACGAAGTGCATCCTCTGCGCCTGCTGCACCACGTCGTGCCCGGTGTACTGGACCGAGGGCTCGTACTTCGGCCCGGCGGCCATCGTCAACGCGCACCGGTTCATCTTCGACTCCCGTGACGAGGGGGCCGAGGAGCGCCTGGACATCCTGAACGACATCGACGGCGTGTGGCGTTGCCGGACGACGTTCAACTGCACCGACGCGTGCCCCCGCGGCATCCAGGTGACGAAGGCCATCCAGGAAGTGAAGCGCGCGCTGCTGTTCAAGCGCGTCTGACCTCGCTGCACGAGGAGGGCGGGACCACTCACCGGTGGTCCCGCCCTCCTTTGCTTGTTGTCAGCGGTTCTGGGCGGCCTGAGCAGCCGCACGGGCCGCCCTGGCGGCCTTGGCCCGCTTGTTGCGCAGGAACAGGAGGAACGCGGCGACCAGGCCCAGGCCGGCGACGGCGGTGACCGGCAGACCCACGGTCCCGAACGCCTTGTCCATCGCCGCGTCCTGCGTCTGGCGCGTTTCGGCGACCTGGCCCACCGCGGCGCTCGTCGGCGTCGGCTTGGGCTCGGTGGTCTTCTTCTTCGCCTGCGGCGCCCCGTCCACCAGGCGGCCCACGGAGGCGTCCTTCGGCAGTTCGAAGCCCCAGTCCAGCAGCCGCGCCGCCTGGTCGGTCATCCGCACCGGCTGCTGCTGCCCCCGCAGCAACACGACCACCAGCCGCCGGCCATCACGCTCCGCCGCGCCAACGTAGGTGTGCTGGGCGTCGTCGGTGAAGCCCGACTTGCCGCCCAGCGCACCCTCGTACGTCGTGAGCAGCTTGTTGTCGTTGTAGACCGGGACGGTGCCCTCGCCGGTCTTCGCCGGGAAGTCGATCTTCTGCAAGACCACGGCCTTGGCGAAGTCCGGGTACTTCATCGCCGCGCGGAAGATCAGCGCCACGTCGTAGGCCGACGTGCTCGTGCCCGGCGCGTCCAGGCCGGACGGCGTGACCGCACGCGTGTCCAGCGCGCCCAGCTCGGCCGCCAGCGCGTTCATCTTGCGGATGGCGCTGGGCAGGCCGCCCAGCCGCCGCGCCAGCGCGTGGGCCACGTCGTTGCCCGAGGCCATCACCAGGGACTGCAAGAGCTGCTCGACCGTGTACTCGGCGCCGACCCGCAGGCCGATGCACGTGCACTCCTGGTCGGCGTCCTCCTGGGTGGCGGCGACCGTGGCGTCCGGGGACAGCTCCTTGGCCACCACCATCGCCAGCAGCACCTTGATGACCGACGCGGGCCGTTGGCGGCCGTGCGGGTCGTAGCCGGCCAGCACGGCGCCGGTGTCCATGTCGGCCACCAGCCACGTGCGGGCGCTGATGTCGTCCGGGAGCTTCTGGGCGTTCGCGGGCAGCACGAGGCCGCACTCGCCCAGCCGCTCGCCGCCGACCGGGTTCTCCGGCACCTCCAGCGGGCGCGGCGGTTGGGTGCCCGGGGGCACCTGTTCGGACGTGTCCACCGCAGGCGGCGGTGACACCCGGTTGTCGCACGGGGCGGGCTGGGCCTGGGCCGCCGAGGCACCGAACACAGCGGTGGCCAACAGCGTGCAGGCAGCCAGGGCCGTGGCTACAGGCCGTCGTGACGCGGGGGAACGCACCCGCCCAGGCTATCCACCCCGGTTGAGTGACGTGCACCCGCCACGTCCGATACTGCATCCGTGAAGCTCTCCCGCGGCATGTCGCTGTTCCTGGTGGCCTTCGGGGTGTGGTCGTGGCTGATCTGGCCGAACTTCCTGCGCGCCATCTGGAAGGACCCCCGTTCGTGGGACAGCGGCCCGACCGCGTTCTTCACCGTGCACCTGGTGCTCATCGTCGCGTCGCTCACGTTCGGCACGATCATCGGCGTGCTGGGCGTGCGCGGGCTGCGGGCCTTGCGCACGCTTCGCAAGTAACCCACCACACACCTGGAGGCTCCACCGTGGAGTTCGTGCGCTTGTTGCTGGTGTTCCTGCACCTGCTGGGCATGGCGATGCTCGTGGCGATGTTCTTCGTCCAGAACCGGGCGGGCAAGGACGCGCCGCTGAACAAGGGCTGGCTGCACGGTGTCGGGCTCCAGCTGGTCACCGGCGTGGCGCTCTACGCGCTCGCCCCGCTGACCGACCAGGAGTACAACCACATCAAGCTGGGCATCAAGCTGCTGGTCCTGGTCGTGATCGGCGGTTTGGCGGCGGCGAACCTGAACAAGCCGAAGGCGCCGTCGTGGCTGCCCCAGACCCTCGTCGGCCTCGTCGTGGTGAACGTCGCACTCGCCGTCTTCTGGCAGTGACCCAGCTTGTGCGGTGGGTCAGCTCGTGCGTTGGCTCAGCGCCTGCGCAGTAGGAGGCCCGCCACCAGCCCCGCGCCGACCAGTCCGGCGGCGGCGCGGGCGCTGGGGGTCTTCGTGACCTCCACCACGGGCCGGATGACCGCGGGCGGCGGCGGCTGGGGCAGGTCCTTGAGCAGGTTCTCCCGGGCGGTCGCGGTCCACGCCGTGATGAACAGCAGGAACTGCGCCACCAGGTTCGCGAACACCAGCACACCGATGATCGGGCCGAACGCGACACCGGCGGGCGAGGACGTGACGGTGGTCAGGTAGATCGTCCCGACCTGCTTGAGCACCTCGAACCCGATCGCCGCCGCGGCGGCCCCCTTGAGCGCGCTGCGCCAGCCGACCGGCTTGCGCGGCAGCTTCGCCAGCACCCAGAGGAACACGAGCCAGTTCGCGGCCAGCGCGAGCACGATCGTGCCGACCTTCAGCAGCGCCTCGGCCCACCACACGCCGTCCAGGCCGATGAACTCCAGCACCAGCTGCGCGAACCCGCTGCCCAGGGCGGTGAGGCCGAACGACACCACCAGCGCGACGCCGAGGCTGAGCAGCGCCACCAGGTCCTTCAGGGCGGTCTTGAGGAACGGCAGGTCCTCCTTGGCGTGCCCCCACTGGGCGGTGAGGGCGTCGCGGAGGTTGCTCATCCAGCCGAGCCCGGAGTAGGCCGCGCCGAGCAGGCCGAACACACCGACCGTGCCCTTGGAGTCGATCGCCTGGTTGACGACCTCGTTGATGGTGGTGCCCAGCGCGCCCGGGACGTTCTCGGCGATGCTGCCCTTCAGCTCGTCCAGCAGCTCGGGCTGCGAGGACAGCACGAAACCGGCGATCGCGAACCCGATCATGAGCATCGGGACCAGCGACAGCACGCTGAAGTAGGTCACCGCGGCGGCGTAGTGCGCGCCGTACTGCTTGGAGTAGCGCTCGCCCGCGCGGACCAGGTGATCGAGCCACGGGCGCTCGCGGCGCAGCCTGTCGAGCTTGGACTCTTCCGCCACACTACGAAACGCTAGGGCTTGCGCTGATCACGCGCCACTCGGCAGGAATCCCACCTTGTCGTACGCCCGCGCCAACGTCTTCGAGGCCACTTCACGCGCCCGTTCCGCCCCCTTGGCGAGAACCTTGTCCAACTCGGCCGGATCGGACAGGTAACCCTTCACCCGCTCCTGCACAGGCGTCACGAACTCGGTGAACACCTCGCCGAGGTCCTTCTTCAGGTCCCCGTACCCCTTGCCGACGTAATCCGCGACCAGCTCGTCCACCGTCCGCCCCGACAAGGCGGAGTAGATGACCAGCAGATTGCTGACCCCGGCCTTGTTCTCCGGGTCATATACGATATCCCGCCCGGTGTCGGTGACGGCGGACCGGATCTTCTTCGCGGACCGCTTGACGTCCTCCAACAGCTCGACCACGCCCGTGGGGACGGACTTGCTCATCTTGGCGGTCGGGTCCTGGAGGTCGTAGATCTTGGCGGTGTCCTTGACGATGTACGCCTCGGGCAGCCGGAACGTCTTGCCGTAGCGGGTGTTGAACCGCTGGGCGAGGTCGCGGGTCAGTTCGAGGTGCTGGCGCTGGTCCTCGCCGACCGGGACGTGGTGGGCGTTGTAGAGCAGGATGTCCGCGGCCTGGAGGATCGGGTAGGTGAACAGGCCGACGCCGACCTGGGTCTCCTGGCGGGCGGACTTGTCCTTGAACTGCGTCATCCGGCTGGCCTCGCCGAACCCGGTGAGGCACTGGAGGACCCAGCCGAGCTGCGCGTGCTCGGGGACGTGGCTCTGGACGAAGAGCGTGGCCGTGTCGGGGTCGATGCCGAGGGCCAGCAGCTGCGCGGCGGAGGTGCGCGTGTTCTGCCGGAGCACCTTGGGGTCCTGCTCGACGGTGATGGCGTGCAGGTCGACCACGCAGTAGAAGGCGTCGTGCGTCTCCTGGAGCGCCACCCACTGGCGGATCGCGCCGAGGTAGTTGCCGAGGTGGAACGACCCGGCCGTCGGCTGGATGCCGGACAGGACGCGGGGGCGGCTCACCGGAGTGGCCTGGCTCTCAGCGGTGTTCGCAGCAGACACGGCGCGATTCTCCCAGGCGCGTCCCGGAGCCAGGGAAGCGGGCAGGCCCCCACCCAGAACACTGCTCCGGACGGCTCAACCCCGCCAAGCACCCCTCACGACCACGCACGCGGCAGGCGGCGGGCAGGCGCGCAGTGGCGGCCAGCGGCGGGCGGGGCGGCCCACGGCGGGCAGGCGCGCGGCAAGCGGTGGGCAGGGCGGCCGGCGGCGGGGAGGTGCGCGGCGGCAACTGGCGGCGGGCAACCGGCGGCGGGCAGCCAGCGGCGGGCAGGGCGGCGAGCGGGCAGGCGGCGGCCGAGGTGTGGCGGGCGGGGCGGCTTGCGCGTGGCGTGGCCTCCGGCCCCCGAGTCGATCATCTCACGCGGGACCGACAAAACCGGGCGTCGCCGAGTCAAGACCGAGCGTCGCCAGCGGGTCGAAACCGGACGTCGCCGCCGGGTCGAGACCGGGGTCGTCGCCGGGGTCAGCTCTTGGCCGCGTCCAGGGCCGGGGTGGGCGTGGGGAGGGTGGTCGTCGGCAGGGTCACCGGCGGGTCCAGGGGCTGGATGGGCTCCACCAGGGCGTTCGGCCCCGTCTCGGCGCGTTGCACCGCTGCCCGCCGGCGGCGGACCAGGCCCGTCACCAGGCCGACCACGCCGAACGCCACCGCGGCGATACCGACGGGCGCGTTCAACGACACCGGGGCCGCCGCGACCGCGGTCGTCCCCGCCGTCGCCACACCCGTGGTGACCAGCGTCGACACCGTGCCCACGACCAGACCCAGTGCTGCACAGCGACCGCGCACTGCCGAGCCTCCTCGCAACGCGTCACCCCACGTGCGGGTGAACCTTGTTGACGGACGGCCGCGAACCTATCGAAGCTGTGGTGCTCCGCGTGTTGAGTTCGGGTAAAACGCGACCGGACGGCAGACTAGCCAGCCGCGATCACCCGCTCGCCCCTGGGGGTTACCTCACGCCCTCTACTCGGCCATATGTCGTAGTGCGCTGCCGTGCCGGGCGTCCTGCCAATGCCGCAGTGGCGTGCAGCTGTTCGACGGTACGTGACGACCCGTGTTCGGAGCCGGCCATGCGGCTGATCGTCTCTTCCATCAGCGTCCCGCCCAGGTCGTTGGCACCCCCGCGCAGCACCTCCGCGGTGCCCTCGTCGCCGAGCTTGACCCACGAGCACTGGATGTTGTCGATCCGCCCGTGCAACGCCAGCCGGGCGAAGGCGTGCACCGCCCGGTTGTCCCGTCGGGTCGGACCCGGCCGCGCCACACCCGCCAGGTAGATCGGCGCGTTGCGGTGCACGAACGGCAGCCCCACGAACTCCGTCAAGCCGCCGGTGCGGTCTTGCAGGGCCGCCAGGGTGCGCAGGTGGCCCAGCCAGTGGCCGGGGTGGTCGACGTGGCCGTACATCATCGTCGAGGACGACCGGATCCC
>NZ_JBBEGC010000104.1:0-26490 GCF_037401995.1 Saccharothrix sp. CCNWYY140 | reverse complement strand
CGCGAAGCGCGTTCGAGCTTGAGAGCGCGGAGCGCGTCCCGTTTGGACCCGCGAAGCGTGGGCTTGAGAGCGAAGCGCGAGTCTAAAGATCAAAAGAGCCTCGCCGGCGGGCAGACCACCAAGGATGACCCAACTGCAACTGCGGGGCTTCTTGCTTGTGTCCTCCCCGGCGGACTGCCCACTCCCCGGCTCCGCCGAACCGCGCTGCGCGCGGAGGGCGTGTTCTGGGTGGTGTGCGGGAAGGGCGGTTTTAGGACTGGGTTAGGCCCTTGTCGCCCTTGGTGTAGTGGTTGCCGCAGTCTGGGCAGGTCAGCGTGTCGTCCAGGCGGTGGCCGCAGGCGCAGACCCAACCCTTGTGGACGGCTGGGTTGCCTGCCACGAAAGAGTGCGCGGCCACGTCTCGGGTCACGACTGCCCCCGCTCCCGCGAAGGCGTACTCGCCGATCTCCACCCCGCACACCACGACCGTGCCCGCACCCAGCGAAGCACCCCTACGGACCACAGTGGACAGCAGTTCGTCGCCGGTCTTCCGGATGGCCGCGCGGGGGCGCAAGTCGTTGGTGAACAAGACGTTGGGGCCTAGGAAGACCTCGTCTTCGCACACCACGCCGTCGAACACCAGTGTGGCGTTCTTCACCGTCACTCGGTCGCCCAGCACTGCTCGACCCTCGACGAAAGCGCCGTCGCAGATGTTGCAGTCGCGGCCGATCTTGGCTCCTGGCAGGACGTGCGCGAATGCCCAGACGCGTGTGCCCTCGCCGACGTCCTCGCTCTCGCACAAGCCGCGAGGGTGCACGTGCACGGTCATCGCACGGCCTTTGCCAGCGCCTCGACCACTCGTTCCTGCTGTGCCTCCGTGATCTCGGGGAACAGCGGCAGGGACAGGATCTCGCCCGCCACCGCCTCGGCTACGGGGAAGTCGCCGAGCGCATGGCCCAGGGAGTCGAAGGCGCCGGTCAGGTGGACAGGTGTCGGGTAGTGGATGCCTGCGCCGATGCCGGCCTCGTGCAGCGACTTGAGCACTCGGTCGCGTTCGGCCACGCGCACCACGTACAAGTGCCACACGGGCAGGTTGCCCTCCAGCACCACGGGCGGGATCACGCCGGGCACGGAGGCCAGCATGGACGTGTACCTGTCGGCAGCCGCGCGGCGGGCGGAGTTCCAGCCTTCCAAGCGGCGGAGCTTGGCGGACAGGACTACGGCCTGCAAAGTGTCCAGGCGGCTGTTGAAGCCCAGCACGGGGTGCTCGTACTTGCGGGGCGAGCCGTGCTCGCGCAACAACCGCACAGCAGCGGCCAGAGCGTCGGAAGTTGTCAGGACCGCGCCGCCGTCGCCGTAAGCGCCTAGGTTCTTGCCGGGGTAGAAGCTTGTTGCGGCGATGTCGCCCAGGCCGCCTACGGCCACGCCGAAGCGTCGTGCGCCCTGGGCCTGAGCGGCGTCCTCGACGATGGGGAGGCCGAAGCCCTTCAAGTCCTCGACCGGAGCGGCCTGTCCGTACAGGTGTACGGGGATGATCGCCTTGGTGCGTGAGGTCAGTGCATCGCCGATGAGGGACGGGTCAATGAGACCGGTCGAAGCCACGCAGTCGACCAAGACAGGGGTCGCGCCGGCGCGGGCCACGGCCTCGGCGGTGGCGATGAAGGTGTTGGCGGGGAGGACGCACTCGTCGCCTGGCCCGACCTCCAACGCGCGCAGCGCCAGTTCGATGGCGTCGGTGCCGTTGCCGACGCCTACGCAGTGCGGTACGTCCTGGTAGGCCGCGAACTCCGCCTCGAACTCGGCGACCTGCGGTCCCCCGATGAAGGCGGTGGTCTTCAGCACGCGTGCCCAGCCCTCGGCGACCTCGTCGGCGACCTGGTCGTGCTGGGCACGCAGGTCCACCAGCGGGATGTCGATCACGAACGGTTCCCCTCTCGCAGCTTCCGGGCGGGGTTCCCCACCCAGACCTCACCCGCGGGCACGTCCGTGAGCACCACCGCGCCCATGCCCACCACCGCCCCCGCGCCGATCGACACGCCTTCCCGGACGCAGGAACCCTGCCCCAGGTAGGCGCTCTCACCCACCACCACCGCACCGCCCAGGGACGCGCGGCCGGCGAACGTGACGCCGTCGCCGACCTCGTCGTCGTGGGTGATCAGCACGTGTGGCATCGCGACGACGTGCGCCCCCAAGCGCAGCGGTGTCGTCACGACGGTCCCGGCCAGCAGGACCGTTCCCGGTCCCGCCACCGCACCCTCGGGCACGGAGGCCGCCGGGTGCACGACGGTGGCGTACCGGTCCTCCGGCAGCGCCAACCGCCGTACCACGTTCATACGACCCAACGGTCGCCGTGCGCTGGCGATGCACACCAGCACGGCGGCGTCGGGCATCTCGTGCACCAGCTCCGACCCGCCCAGCACGGGCAGACCGTCGAGGTCCGCGCCGTGTCGGGCCGGGTCGTCGTCCAGTGCGCCCACGGGCTTCCACTCCTCCGGCAGGAGGCGGACCGCGGCGAGCACTTCCCGCGCGAGCCCTCCCCCACCGACCAGCAGCAGCGGCCGTGGCGTCATGTTCTTCCTCTCAACTGGTGAAGACGACATCCACCCAGTAGTGGTTGCCCTGGTAGCTGTTCGTCGGGAACCCGCTGCCCGCCTGGTACAGGCCGTTGAACGCGCCCTCGGTGGTGGCCGGTGCGGACAGCGGCGGCGAAGTCGCGGTGTAGCCCGCGAAGTAGCCGTGGTTCACCGAGTAGTGACCGTTGGGGACGGTGTAGGAGGCCACGTAGGTGGTGCCGGCCGTGACGGTCAGCGGTGTGCTGAACGTCAAGGTCTGCCAACCCGAAGCGGTCTCGTTCACGAACGTCCCCGTCTTCAGGGACACGCCGTCCGCCGACCAGATGGTGCCGGTGTGGGTGCCGGTGTTGCCGGCGCCCTTGTAGAACTTCACCCCGGTGATCTGGCCGTTGACCGACGGCGTGAACCGCACGCCCATCTCGTACGCGCCGCCGTCGTCCGCCGACGGCACCGTGGGCACCGTCGCCGAGCTGAACAGCGAGCACGGGCAGGTCTGGGTGGTCGTCACGGTGAACGACCACGTGACCGGCGCGGCCATGATGTTGCCACCGGTGTCGGCCGCCCGCACGCTCGCGGTGTACCGGGTGCCGGCCGCCATCGGCGCGGACGGCGTCCACAGCAGGGTCCGCTGGTCGGCCGACCGGGTCACGGCGCCGGTGAGCTTCGCGCCACCCGGGTCGCTGACGGTGAACTGCGAGTTGGTCGTGTCGACCGGCTCGTCGAAGGACGCCGTCACCTGGCTGGTGCGCGAGACGTCCACCGCATCGGTCAGCGGCGTGTGGCTGGAGTGGTTCGGCGCCGTGGTGTCGCTGTTGGGCGTGTAGACGACGTCCACCCAGTAGTTGTTGCCCTGGTGGGACATCGTCGGGAACCCGCCGCCCGGCATGAACACGCCGTTGGGGTTGCCGTCACCGGTCTGCGGCGCGGTCAGCGGGGCCGCCGTCACGCCGGTCGCGGCGAAGTAGCCCTGGTTGATCGCGTAGTGGCCGTTGGGCGCGTAGTACGACGCCGTGTACATCAGGCCCGGCGCGACCGTGACCGGCGAGCTGAACGTCAGGGTCTGCCAGCCCGACGCGCTCTCCCCGCTGAACGTGCCCGTCGCCAGGCGCACGCCCGCGGAGGACCACAGCGAGCCGGTGTGCGTGCCGGTGTTGCCGTCGCCCTTGTAGAAGCGGACGCCGGTGATCTGGCCGCTCTGGGTGGGGCTGAACCGGACGCCCAGCTCGTAGGACCCGCTGTCGTCGGCCGACGTGGTGGTCGGGACGGTCGCCGTGCTGAACAGCGAGCACGGGCAGGTCGCCGTGGTGGTCGTGGTGAACGACCAGGTCGCCGTGGACGCCATCGCGTTGCCATTGACGTCGGCGAGCAGGACGCTGGCCGTGTACCGGGTGTTGGGCTTGAGGGCCCCGTTCGGCGTCCAGGTGACGGTCTTCTGGTCGCCGGAGAGCTGCACGGTGCCGTGGAGCTTGGCGCCGCCCGGGTCGGTCAGCCAGACCTGGCTGGAGGCCGGGTCCATCGGCTCGGAGAAGCCCAGCGCCAGCGACGAGTTCAGGCCCACGCCGGTCGCGTCCGTGCCCGGCGTGCGGGTGTTGAGCGTCGGCGGCGTGGTGTCGCCGTTGAGGCCGTTCTTGTAGATGACGTCGACCCAGTAGTTGGCCGCGTTGTACGACGAGGTCGGGAACCCGCCGCCGCTGCCGTACCGGTAGACGCCGTTGGGGCCGTCGGTGCCGTTGGACAGCGCCCGCATCGCGCCGTAGCTCGCGCTCTGCCCGTTGAAGTAGCCGGGCGTCACGGAGTAGCGCCCGTTGGGGGCGTAGTAGGAGACGACGTAGGTGGTGTTGGCCTGCACGACCACCGGGGAGGCGAAGGTCAGCGTCTGCCAGCCGGACGAGGTCTCGTTGGAGAACGTGCCGGTGGCCAGGAGCAGCCCGCTGGAGGACCACAGGGAACCCTTGTGGGTGCCGGTGTTGCCCGCGCCCTTGTAGAAGCGGACGCCCTGCACCTCGCCCTTGCCGTCGAACCGGACCTTCACGCCCAGCTCGACCGGGTTGCTGTCGTCGGCGCTGTTGACGGCCGGGGCGGCGAAGTCGTCCCACACCGTGCACGGGCACGTGGCCGGGCGGTTGTAGCCGGTGGTGAACGACCAGTTGTGCTGCACGGTCTCGTTGCCGGCGGCGTCCTTGACCTTCACCGAGGCGGTGTAGGTGGTGCCGGTGGCCAGGGCCGCGTTCGGGGTGAACTGGGCGGTCTTGCCGTTGCCGGTCACCGAGGACTGGCCCGCGACCGCGCCGCCCGGCCCGGTGAGCGTGAACACCAGGGTGCTCGGGTTGACGGCCTCGTCGTAGGTGGCGGTCAGCGTCGGGTTGAGGGTGACGCTGTTCGCGCTGGCCAACGGGTTCGTGCCGACCAGTTCGGGCGCGCGGGTGTCGGGGCCGGGGTCCGGCGCCCACACCACGTCCACCCAGTAGTTGCTGTCCTGCGAGCTGCGGTCGGGGAAGCCCGCGCCGGAGCGGAACACGCCGTTGGCGCCGGACACGCCGGTCTGCAAGCCCGTCAGGGGCTCCAGGTAGCGGCTGGCGCGGCTGAAGTACTCGGTGTCGACCGAGAAGTGCCCGGTCGGCGACAGGTACGACACGATGTAGGTGGTGTTGGCGGTGACCGCCACGGGCACCGGGAACAGCAGGGTCTGCCAGCCGGACGCCGTCTCGTTGGCGAACGTGCCGGTGGCGAGCTGCTGCCCGGTCGCGGTCCACAGGGTGCCGGTGTGCGTGCCGGTGTTGCCCGGACCCTTGTAGAACTTCACGCCCCGCACGTAGCCGTCGGTGTTGGCCCGCCACTTCACGCCCAGCTCCAGCGCGGAGCCGTCGAGGATGTCCGGCGTCTTCGGGGTGTCGTTGTTGGTCCACAGGCCGCACGGGCAGGTGCGGGCGTTCACACCCGGCGAGGCCGAGGCGGGCGTGGACAGGTTCAGCGAGTCGTCCACCGCGCGCACCCGCAGCTGGGCGGGGCCGGAGGCGGACGGGGTGTAGGTGTAGGTCCAGGCGGTCTGCCCGGCCTGCCACACCGCCGGGTGCCAGCGCACGCCGCCGTCGGTGGACACCTCGACGCCGGTCACGCGGCCGGCGGCGTCGGTGACGGTGCCCGCGAAGGTGTAGGGCTGGCCGACCGTGGAGGTGGGCGGCACGGTGGTGTAGGTGACGACCGGCGCGGCGGAGTCCGTGGACGCGGTCGCCTGCACCAGGCCCGGCATGAGGGTCGAGGCCTGCACGCCCATGTCGGCCAGGAAGTTCACCGTCGCCTGCTGCATCCGGATGTCGGAGGTCGGCGTGTTGGTGAGGAACGCGTGCTCGTCGTCCACGCCCCACGCCCACTGCACCGTGCCCGCGCCGAACACCAGGGCGCCGGAGGAGTGCTTGTAGTAGGTGATGGCGTGGGTCTTGGTGTCGGGCGTGTAGTAGTCGCCGTGGTTCTGGAGCACGTACGGGCCGTCGTTCATGGCGACCGTGGTGCGGGAGAACTGGCCGACACCGGCGGGCTGGTAGCCGTTGTCCTCCACCGTGTTCCACTCGTAGCCCAGCGTGCCGGGCTGGAAGGTGTAGGTGGAGCCGCTGCTCATCGATTGCAGGGAGGTGTGCCGCCACAGCCGCATCCGGCCGTACTCGGCCGGGACCTTCAGCGAGTCGTCGCGGCGGCCGTTGACGGTGAAGATGTTGCCCAGCAACGCGTTCTCCGGCCGGCCGCCGTCCTGCGGCGGGCTGTAGCGCGGGTCGCGCCAGGTGCCGGTCCAGTCGTTGAGGCCGTCGTTCTGGGTGCCCTTGGTCTCCTTGTAGCAGGCGACGGTCCGCCAGTCGGTCTGGGAGGAGTCGATGCTCTTCTCCCAGCGGGTCTTCCAGAAGATCTCGTTGCCAGTGAGGAACGCTAGGTGCACGCCCGCGTCCCGGGCGGCCTCGACGTTGGCGCGCTGCTCGTTGGACCAGTACTCGTCGTGGCCGACGGCCATGAACACCTTGTGGTTCTTGATGAGGTGGCCGCGGCGCGCGCTGTCGACGTCGGTGGTGTAGCTCATGTCGTACCCGTTGCGCTCCAGGAAGCGCAGCATCGGGTACTCGGCGTTGAAGATGAAGTTCTCGTCGCCGTCGCCGCCGGTGTACGGGCGGTTGTAGCTGACCTTGTAGGCCTGGCCGCCCTGGCCGGGACCGTCGCCGAAGTACAGCGAGTTGCCGCCGTAGCGGTTGTAGGCCACCCAGGTGGAGTCCGAGGTCTGGAACAGGATCTTCGAGGTGCTGGTGTCGTCGCGCACGACGAAGGCGATCTCGTTCTTGAGCTGGTTGTCGTTGCGCGTGACGCGGGCGTAGTAGATGCCCGACACCGCGTCGGCGGGGACGTTCCAGGTGACCGAGACGGCCCAGTTGCCGCAGTCGATGAGCGCGCTGGGGGTGTCGCGCAGGCACGGCGGCTGGTTCTGCGGGGTGTTGCGCGAGACGGTGCCGATCTTGCGCGCGCCGACGCCGCCGTACCAGCCGAGCCGGAAGATGTCGATGGTGTAGGAGGAGGCGTTGGTCAGCATCTTGAACGCGACCTGGCCGCCGGGTGTGGCGCTGATGTCGGTGGTGTAGCCCAGGATGGAGTCGTCCCGGGAGGTCACCTGCCAGTCGGGTGTGCCGGCTTTCGTGTTCTCGCACGCCACTTTGTTGACCACCGGGGCGTCACAGGGCGCGGCGTTGGCCACTGCGGTGTTGAGGAGCACCAGGGGTGTGACACAGCCGGTCACCATCAGCACAGCACACAGGGTTCTGACAAGACGTCTCACCGGGGACGCCATCGACCACTCATCTCCTCGAACGCACTCCGTAGTGCGGCAGTCACTACTCCCCGTAGTGCAACCTTGTTTCTCGCAAGGTCGCCTGAACGGGTGAACCCGTTACTACGGTGGAGATCTCAATTGCATGACAACGCGAAGCCGAATCCCGAAGTCACGCTGTGTAGTCATCATGAGCACAGCGGGACCCGGTGGCCGGGCCCTGCCCCCGGCCACCGGGTTCCGCCGGACGTCCGCCCCGCGCTAAGCGGTAGCGGCGTTCAGCGCGGCGACGACCTCGTCCTGCTCCTCGTCGGTCAGACCGACGAAGTGCGGCAACAGGATGTGGTCCGCCGCGACCCTTTCCGTCACCGGGAGCGACGGCGTGGCGTCCCCGGCGTGGTAGACGGGTTCGAGGTGGCACGCGGTGATGCGCCTGGTCGCGACACCGCGCTGGGCCATCGCGTTCATGACGTCGATGCGGGTGTGGTCCTTCAGCCGCACCAGGTACGACTGGTAGACGTGCCCGAAGCCCGCCGGTTCGTGCGGCAGGACCAGGGACGCGTTGCCCGCCAGCAACTCGTCGTAGCGGGCCGCCAGGGCGCGGCGCGTCTTCACCACGTGGTCCAGCTTGCCCAGCTGCACCACGCCGACCGCGGCCTGGATGTCGGTCATCTTGTAGTTGAAGCCGACCTCGTCGTAGCTCTCCGCGATCACCGCGGTCGACGTGTGCCGGGCCAGCGTGGAGATCGAGGCCGCGTGCGCGCGCAGCGCCTTGAGCTTCGCCGCCACCTCGGCGTCGTCGGTGGTGACCACGCCGCCCTCGCCGGTGGTGAGGATCTTGCGCGCGTCGAAGGAGAACACGGTGATGTCGCTGATGGTGCCCAGGCGGACACCGTCGATGGTCGCGCCGTAGGCGGGCGCGGCGTCCTCGACCAGGTGCAGGTTGTGCTTGCGCGCGATCTCCTTGAGCGCGTGCAGGTCCGCGGGCAGGCCGATCTGGCTCGCGGGCATGATCGCCTTGGTGCGCGGAGTGATCAGCTGCTCGACGTGCGCGGGGTCGATGTTGTAGGTGCGCTCGTCGATGTCGGCGAACACCGGCGTGGCGCCGGTGTAGCGGATGGAGTTCGGCGTGGCGATGAAGGTGAACGACGGGCAGATCACCTCGTCGCCGGGGCCGATGCCCAGTGCCGCCAGCGCCAGGTGCAGGCCGGTGGTGGCGCTGTTGACGGCCACCGCGTAGTTCGCGCCGACCTGTTCGGCCACGAGCTCCTCGAACTTCGCCGCGCGCGGGCCGACCGACAGCCACCCCGACAGCACCGCCTCGGCGGCGGCGTCGGCCTCTTCCTGTCCGACGTACAGACGGGTGATGGGGATCATGCCTGCGCTCCCTGGAGTTCGCTCTTCCACCAGGACACCAGGCTGGTCAGTCCTTCGTGGAGGGACACGCTCGCCTCGAAGCCGAGCTTCTCGCGCGCGGCCTCGGTGCTGGCCAGGCGGCGCGGCACGGCGTTGACCTTGCGCTCGGGGCCGTGCTCGGGCCGCAGGTCGCCGCGGCCCATGACCTCCAGCAGCGCGTCGGCGAGCTGGGCGAGGCTGGTCTCCACACCGGAGGCCACGTTGAAGACCTCGTCGGAGACGTCGCTCTTGGCCGCCAGCACGTTCGCGCGCGCGATGTCGGTGCTGTAGACGAAGTCCATCGTCTGGCTGCCGTCGCCCAGGATCAGCGGCGGGGTGCCCGCGGCGATGCGTTCCATCCAGCGGACCAGGACCTCGGTGTAGACGCCGAAGACGTCCATGCGCGGGCCGTAGACGTTGAAGTAGCGCAGGGCCACGTAGTCGAGGCCGTACATCTCGTTGAAGCTGCGCAGCAGGCCTTCGTTGTAGACCTTCGCCGCGCCGTAGAGGGTGCGGTTGGCGTAGGCGTGGTGGTTCTCCTGCGTGGGGAACAGCTCGGCCAGGCCGTAGACCGACGCCGAGGACGCGGCGACGACCTTGGTCACGTTGGCCTGCACCGCCGCCTCCAGCACGTTGAACGTGCCGGTGGCCAGCACGTCGTGCGCCAGCCGGGGCTCTTCCGCGCACTGGGTGATGCGGATGGCGGCCTGGTGGAAGACCAGGTCGATACCGTCCATCGTGGACCGGACGGCGTCGACGTCGCGCAGGTCGCCCTCGACGAACTTCACCGCGCCGGCCGCCAGGGGGCCGGCGAGGTTCTCCAGCCGGCCGCGCACCAGGTTGTCCAGCACGACGATCTCGGCGACGCCCTCGTCGAGCAGGTGGTCGGCGATGGTCGAGCCGATCAGGCCCGCCCCGCCGGTGATCAGGACACGTGCGTCACGCAGGTTCACGCGTGGGCTCCCAAGGTGAAGGCCGGGTTTTCCAGGTACTGGGCGAGGCTGGGGTTGGTGCTGTCCTTGGCCGACAGGATCGGGTCGCTGATCGGCCAGTCCACGCCCACGTCGGGGTCGTTCCACGCCAGCAGGCCCTCGGCCAGCGGGTTGTGGAAACCGGTGGTCTTGTACTGCACCTCGGCCACGTCCGACAGCACCGCGAAGCCGTGCGCGAACTCCGGGCCGATGAGCAGCTGCGTGCGGTTGGCCGCGGTCAGCTCGATGCCGTACCACTTCCCGAAGGTCGGCGAGCCGACCCGCAGGTCCACCACGACGTCGAAGATCGCGCCGACCGTGCAGCGCACCAGGCGGTGCTGCGGCGCCAGGGTGTTCTGGAAGTGGAACCCGCGCAGCACTCCCCTGGTGGAGCGGGAGTGGTTGTCCTGGACGAAGTCCAGCGACAGGCCGTGCTGCTCCCAGCGGCGCTTGCTGTAGGACTCGAAGAAGAACCCCCGTTCGTCCTCGAACCACTCGGGCTGGATCACGAAGACGCCCTCCAGCTCGGTGGGGGTCACCGTCATGTCCATGCCCTGCTTCGGGGCCGCTACCCCAGTCATGCCACCGCCTCTTCCAGTTCCGCGGGACGCACGTCCCGCACTCGCACGAACTCGCCGCCGGCCGCCAGGCTCGCCGACGCCGCCTCCAGGATCGCCAGCACCCGCAGGCCCGACCAGCCGTCGGTCAGCGGCGCGCGCTTCTCGGTGATCGCCGCGGCGAACTCCGCCATGACGCCGCGCAGCGCCTCCCGCTCGGGCAGGGCGGGCGCGACGGTGTCGCCGCGCCGGTAGGAGATGATCGCCTGGGTGCGCTCCTCGTCACCTTCGATGACGTCCGCGCCCCGGTCGTGCACCGAGATCCGCTGCACCACGTTCAGGTCGTCCCACACGACCGTGCGCCGCGAGCCGCCGACGATCATGGTGCGGATCTTGGTCGGGGACAGCCAGTTCACGTGCACGTGGGCCATCACGCCGTCGGAGAGTTCGAGGGTGAGGTGCCCGACGCACGCCCGGCCGGCGCCGATCGGGTCCGAGCCGTGCGCCGAGACGCGGTGCACGCGGACGCCGTCGGGCAGGACCGCGTCGAAGATCGACAGGTCGTGCGGGGCGAGGTCCCAGAACACGTCCACGTCCGGCTGCACCAGGCCCAGGTTGACCCGCACCGAGTCCAGGTACTGGACGGTGCCGATCTCGCCGCTGCGCACCAGGTGCCGCAGGTGCTGCACGGTCGGCGTGTAGACGAAGGTGTGGTCGAGCATGAGTGTCAGGCCGCGGCTCTCCGCCTCCTGCACCAGCTCCAGCCCGGCCGCGTACCCGGCGGCCAGCGGCTTCTCCACCAGCACGTGCTTGCCCGCCCGCAGCGCGGCCAGCGCGACCGGCAGGTGCGTGGCGGCGGGGGTGGCGATCGCGACGGCGTCCACCGCCGGGTCGGCCAGCACGTCGTCCAGGGAGCCCGAGACCCGCACGGTCGAGTAGTCGCCGAGCACGCGCCGGGCGCGCTCGGTGTCCAGGTCGCACAGGTACCGCAGCTTCAGCCCGGGGGTGGCCTGGGCGTTGCGCACCAGGTTCGGCCCCCAGTACCCGGCGCCGACGACGGCGATGCCGATCGGCTGGTCCATCTCGCTCCTCATCAGTAGGCCCCGTGGCCGCCGAAGACGGCCCGGAAGGTCTTCCACAAGATCAGCGCGTCCAGGGCCAGCGACCAGTCCTCGACGTAGCGCAGGTCCAGCCGCACGGACTCCTCCCAGCTCAGGTCGCTGCGGCCGGAGACCTGCCACAGGCCGGTCAGGCCGGGCTTGACCAGCAGCCGCCGCCGCATCGCGGGCCCGTACTTCGCGCTCTCCTCCGGCAGCGGCGGGCGCGGCCCGACCAGCGACATCGAGCCGCCCAGGACGTTGAGCAGCTGCGGCAGCTCGTCGAGGGAGTAGCGGCGCAGGAACCGGCCCACGGTGGTCACCCGGGGGTCGCGGCGCATCTTGAACAGCACGCCCGCGCCCTCGTTGACCTGCTCCAACTGGCCGCGCAGCGCGTCCGCGTCGGTGATCATGGTCCGGAACTTGATGATCGTGAAGTGCGCGCCGTCCTTGCCCACGCGGCGCTGCTTGTAGAGCACCGGGCCGCGGGTGTCGACCATGACCGCGACCGCGCAGGCCAGCAGGACCGGCGCGAACAGGACGAGCAGGACGAACGACCCGACCCGGTCCACGGTCGCCTTGACCACGCGGCGGATGCCGGTGAACGACGGCTCGCTGACCCGCAGCAGCGGCATCCCGAGCACGCCGGTGACGTGCAGCCGGGGACCGGCGAAGTCCATCAGGGCGGGCGCGACGACCATCTCGGCGCCCGTGCCCTCCAGGTCCCAGGCCAGCTGCTGGAGCCTGCGCGGCGTCCAGAAGGCGTCCGGGGTGACCGCGACGATCCGGTAGCCACCGCGCCGCACCTGCTCGGCGACCTCGGCGAACCGGCCCACCACGGCGATGCCGTCCAGCTCGACGCCCATGTCCGCACGACCGTCCACAGTGCACACCGCGTCCACCCGCCACCCCAGGTGCGGCGCGCGGCGGGTGCGGCTGATCAGGTCCCGCACGGTGTCGGCGTTGCCCGCCGCGAGCACCGGCAACAGGCACTTGCCCTCGCCGCGAGCCCGGTGCAGCGGGCGGCGCAGCAGGTAGCGGGCGGGGAAGGCGACCAGCGCGATGGCCGGCCCGACCAGGAACACCCACAGCCGCGCGCCGGGCAACCCGGCGGCCAGCGCGCCCAGGCCCAGCGCCACGACCGAGGCGAACAGGCCGCGCCCCAGGCGGCGGAACTCCTCGGCGCCCTGGCCGAGCACCGAGGCGTTCCAGACGCGGTTGACGTAGAGCGACCCGAGCACGACCGCGACGGTCACCGCTTCCAGGGCCAGCAGCGGGAGGGGGCCGAAGGTCAGGTGGTGCGCCGAGAGCACCAGCCCCGCCAGCACCACGACCAGGACGGTGCAGACGGTGTCGGCGGCGATCACGCCGTACCGGTAGGCGGGCTCCCAGCTGTTGACGGTGGGATGGGTCGTGCGCTGGGTGGCCGGACTGGTCGTCGGATCGGTCGCGGCCGACCGCGCCGCCGGTCTGCGGCGCGTGGATCGGACCTGCTCGCTCATCGCTCTCGCTCCCCGGTTGGGCCGGTTCGACACGTGCAACATCGCAGGGCATCCCCGACGAACCCGCGTGTGGTCTCCCGCAAATGTGCCTCCGGCGTTTTCTCACGCCTCGGCAAACCGTCATTCGCTCGGCCGGGTCGGCGCGTTACACGCACGGTGAACGAGTTTCGGCCGATTCCGGTTCGACTCCGTGGCGTTCGAGCACAGGCCGGGACCGGCGGGTGACGACCGGTCACCGCGGGTTCGTTGTGGAAACCCACCTCGGGGCGGGAAATGGGTCCACTGTGGCCGGTGGAGCGGTCGTGGCCGTGCGTGGGGCACGCGCGGAGGCACATCCATCGAATTTGGGACGCCCGGCGTTACAGACCGTTTTCGACTTCGGTCGAAGTAGAACGTTAACAGTCCAAAAAGGGTCGAAAGACCCTAACCGCCCCGAGGTGTGCGGTGGCGGCACGCGGTCACCCATTTACAGACCGGAAGCAGCTATTCGGCGCAACGATCCGACCACTTCCCGTCACCACGTGGAAAATTCAACGCCCGGCCGGCGGATCAAGAGTGACGCAGTTCACCGGCCGCGCGACAATGAGCGCCGTGGAGGTCGCGTTGGTGGCCGCAGCGGTGCTGAGCGCACTGCACGGCGGCTGGGCGTGGCGCGTCCGGCTGTACCCGGCGTCGGCGCGCGGCGTCGCCCTGGCCGTGATCGACTTCACGTGGAGCCTGCCGAACACGGCGGCCGGCGTGCTGTTCCTGGCCTACGCCCTGGGCAGGGGCAACGAGGTCGACCGCGAGTTCAGCAGGCACCGGGGCGTCCTCGGCCTGAGGAACGGCGTGATCAAGGGCTTCGCGACCACGGTCGGCCCGGTGCAGGCCGGCGTGTCGATGGGCGTGGACGCACACGAGGCCGTGCACGTCATGCAGGCCCGCCTCTTCGGCCCGTGCTACCTGCCACTGGTGGTTGCGAACTGGGTGGTGGCGACGATCCTGCCGTACTGGCTGCTGTACCACGACCGGGAGCGAGCGCCCATCACCGGCGTGCGGGCGTACTTCCAACGCGGCGTCTACCCGCACTGCTGGCACGAGGAGTGGGCCTACCGAGTCCAGGGCACACCCCCCACCACCTGACCACCCCGATTTGTCGTACCCCGGTGGGACAATGGAGACGGGGGCCGGAGGCCGGCGCTGCGACGAGCAGGGGCGGCAAGCGGCACGGCACGAAGCGCGGCGGCGGGCAGGCGGCACGGGTCAAGCGGCGGCGGGCAAGCATCACGGGTCGCGCGGCAAGGAGCGCGGCGGCAGCGGGTGACGCGCGAGCGCGGCAAGCCGGCATCGGCGGCGGGCGGGCGGGCGAGATTGGCCAAGCGAGCACGCTGGCCTCAGTGGGCGGGCTGTGGTGGCGCGGCGGGCTGTGGTGGCGCGGCGGGCGGCTGCGGCGCGGCGGGCTGCTGCGGCAGGGCGGACTGCGGCGCGGCGGTGGGGCGGGCTCCTGCTGCGGCGGCGGCGGGCGAGGGGACGCGAGCGCGGTGCGGCGAAGCCGGGCCGGCGGCCGGCAGACCGCGGTCAGGCGTTGGCCACCAGGCGGACCTTGTCGGGGCCGATCGCGACCACGTCGCCGTTGCGCAGCTGCTTGCCCCGCTGCACCTCGACCCGGCCGTTGACGCTCACCTCGCCGTCCTCCACCAGCTCCCGCGCGTGGGCGCCGTTCTCCGCCAGGCCCGCCAGCTTGAGGAACTGGCCCAGCCGGATCATGTCGTCGGAGATCTCCACCTCGCGGATGCGCATCGTGCCATCATCGCCCAACGCCCGTTCGGCGGCTGCACGTGCATCCGGTAACGAGGATTGCACGAGGTTGAAACAAGACCGACACGAGCCGGGCGCGGTGAGGTCTACGGTTCCCCAGGTGTGAGCACCGCCGGCTCCGAGCACCCAGAGGCCCCCAAACGCCGCAGGTCCCTGCGCGGCGAAGTCGGCACGACCGGCGCCCGGTTCGGCTCGCCCGCCCTCCGCAGGAGCATGGGGGAGGAGCAGCCGGCCGAGGAGCCCAAGCCGCCCAGGAAGCGCCGCTCGCTACGTGGCGAGGTCGGCGCCACCGGAGCGCGCTTCGGGTCGGCCGCGTTGCGCAAGAGCCTGGACGCCGAGGAGCCGACGCCAGAACCGGAACCGGAGCCGGAGGACCCGGAGGAGACCGCGCCGTTCAGCGGGCACTTCGACGAGGAGCCGCCCGAGGTCGAACCGGCCCTGGAGTGGAGCGGTCCTCTGGTCCGCCCCTACGCCTGGACCCGCGGCCGGACCGCCTCCCAGCACGACCTGCGCATCGAGACCCTGGTGTCGCTGGAGGAGCACGGCATCGCCACCGCCATGCGCGACACCACGCCCGAGCAGCGCGCGATCGTCGAGCTGTGCGCGAACACGCGCTCGGTCGCGGAGGTGTCCGCGCTGCTCGCGCTGCCGCTGGGCGTGGTCCGCGTGCTGCTGGGCGACCTGATCGACATGGGCGTCGTGGCGGCGCACCGCAACGCCGCCGCCCCCGGCGGTCCCGACCTCATGCTGATGGAGCGGGTCCTACAGGGCCTGCGCAACCTCTGACCGCAACCGCCGGAACACCTCGACGAAGTCGTCCAACTGGTAGTGCGCGTTGAGCCCCGACGGATTGGGCACGACCCACAGCCGCGACGACGCGATCGGCTCCGGCTGCGGACCGACCACGGCCCAGGGCCGCCCGAACGCCGTCCGGTACGCGGTGATCCCCACGACCGCGACCACCTTCGGCTCGTAGGCCTCGGCCAGCGACGTCAGCCGCTCGCCACCCGCCCGCAGCTCGTCCGCCGACAGCTCGTCGGCCTTCGCGGTCGGCCGGTCGGACAGGTTCGTGATGCCCAGCCCGTGCTCCAGCAACTCCTCCTGCTCCCCCGGCGCCAGCCGGCGCGGCGTGAAGCCGGACAGGTGCAGCGCGGGCCAGAAGCGGTTGCCCGGACGCGCGAAGTGGTGGCCGGTCGCCGCCGACAGCAGGCCCGGGTTGATCCCGCAGAACAGCACGTCCAGACCGGGCCGGACCAGGTCGGGCAGGGTCACCCCGACCGGCCCCGCAGCCGCAGCGCCACCGCCACCGCCGCCGCCGCCGCCGCCGCGACCAGCGCTCCGACGACCCACCCCCAGACCGGGAACCCGCCGCCGTCGGCGGGCGCGGACTGGATCGTCGGCGGCGCGGTGGCCACCAGCGAGATCGTCTCCGTCGGCGACGTGCTCGACGTGACGGCGGGCGGCGCGGAGGTGGTCCCCGGCGTGGTGGTCGTCCGCGTGGGCGCGGGAGCGGGCTGGTCCGCGGCGAGCGAGAACGACGTCTTGCCGCTGACGAAGTCGCCGTCGAGGCTCTCCACCTGCCAGCTCACCACGTACTGCCCGGCGGGCGAGGCGCCCGGCGTCAGCGGCACGGCCAGGGTCGAGCCGGACGCGGACACCTCCCCCACGGTCCACGCGGTGCCGTCCGGCGCGGTCACGGTGACGATGGCGCTCTCGGCAGGCACCGGTTGGCTGAACGTCAACGTCAACCGGGTCGGTGGCTGGGGCAGGGTCGCCCCGTCGGCCGGGTCGCTGCCGATCAGTTCGGTGTGTGCCCAGGCCGCCGGTGCGGCGGCGAGCAGACCCAGTGCCACGAGTGCCGAGAGCGCCAGTCGCTTCATGTCTGGTAGTTCTACCGGGTCGGCGGCGCCTGCTGCCCGTCGCCCGGACGCTGACCGGGTTGCCCCTGCCCGTCACCGGGCTTGCCGCCGCCGCGCCCGAAGTCGCCCTCGATGACGGTCTTGGCGACGTCGTCCTGCGCGACCAGCACGACCTTGGCGCCCGCGGCGAGGCTGTCGGTGGCGCCCTTGGCCCCGTTGACCTCGGTGTTGTCGTCGATCTTGTAGGTGTGGGTGAACCCGTCGGCGCTCTTGACCGTGATCGAGTCGTCGGTGACCGCGGTGACCTCGCCGTTCTGGAACTCGCCGTGCGTGGTGTCGCCGAACGGGCCGGGACCCATGATCCGCATCCCGCCGCCGGGTCCGCCGTAGCCGCGCGGTCCGCCCCACATCTGGGCCGCCTCGGAGTTGCTCGCCGCGTAGATGACCCCTCCGCCCACGGCGGCGATGCCGACCGCGATCGCGACCGCGACCAGGGTCTTGCGGCCGGACCAGCGCGGTCCGGGAGCATCGGCCCGGGGCGGCGGCTCCTCGCCCCAGGTCGGGTTCTCGGTTTCGGTAGTCATGGGACAACGGTGTCGGCGGAGCCTGTGCGTGGGCTGTGCGCGCGTTGGGTGGCGGCTGTGGCTTGGGCGAGCGGGGTTCACAGGTGGTACACAGGGTCGGCACAGGGTGGGCTCAACCAGCGGTCGGACGATGGGGAACATGCGTGCGGTGACTTCTCCCGAGATCCGTCGACCCGACGGCAGTCCGGTGCGGGTGCTGGTGGTCGACGACGAGTCGACGCTCGCCGAGCTGATGTCGATGGCCCTGCGCATGGAGAAGTGGGAGGTGCGCACCGCGCTGGACGGAACCACGGCGGTGCGGACGGCCCGCGAGTTCCGGCCGGACGTGGTCGTGCTGGACGTCATGCTCCCCGACTTCGACGGCCTGGAGGTCCTGCGCCGGATGCGCGCCGACGCGCCCACGTTGCCCGTGCTGTTACTGACCGCGAAGGACGCCGTGGAGGACCGGATCGCCGGGCTGACCGCGGGCGGCGACGACTACGTGACCAAGCCGTTCAGCCTGGAGGAGGTCGTGCTGCGGCTGCGCGGGTTGTTGCGGCGCACCGGGGTGGCCGAGGCGACGGCCGGGTCGGAGCTGGTCGTGGGCGACCTGGTGCTGGACGAGGAGACGCGCGAGGTGCGGCGCGGCGGGCAGGCCGTGGAGCTGACCGCGACGGAGTTCGAGCTGCTGCGGTTCCTGATGCGCAACCCGAAACGGGTGCTGAGCAAGGCCCAGATCCTGGACCGGGTGTGGAGCTACGACTTCGGCGGCCAGGCGAACATCGTCGAGCTGTACATCTCGTACCTGCGCAAGAAGATCGACGCGGGGCGCGCGCCGATGATCCACACAATGCGGGGCGCCGGGTATGTCCTCAAGCCTGCACCCTGAACGCTGGCCGCTGCGCACCCGCTTGATCGTCGAGCAGGTGGTGCTGATCGCCGTCGTGTGCGCCGGCATCGGCCTGGTGACGGGTTTCGCACTGCGCGATTTCCTGATCGGCAAGCTGGACAACGACCTGCGCGACACCGCCGGCCGCGTGGAGCGCGCGCACGGCTTCCCGCTGCCGGCGCCCATGCCCGGGATGAAGGGGCCGCTGGAGGGGCCGGGGTTCGGACAGGGCACGGTCGTGCTGATCACTTATGGCGGTGCCGTGCAGGACGCCGACCGGCTGACCGGGCGCGAGACCCAGGTGCTGACGTCGAGCGAGCAGTCGGCCTTGATGGGCGTGCCGGTGGACGCCGTGCCGCACACCGTCGCTTTGGGCGCGTCGGGTGATTATCGGGTGTTGTCGTTCCGTGCGCGGGATGGGGCGCGGATCGTCACCGCGTTGCCGATGGCCGAGGTGGACGACATCGTGCTGCGGGTGGGGTTGATCCTCGGTGGGGTGGCGTTGGCGGGATTGATTGCGGTGAGCATCGCAGGTGCTCTCATCATCCGAAAAACGTTGCGCCCGTTGGAAAGGGTGGCTGCTACTGCGTCCAGGGTGGCTGAGCTGCCGTTGCACGAGGGGAAGGTGGCGCTGGCGGAGCGCGTGCCCGAGCAGGACACCGATCCGCACACCGAGGTCGGGCAGGTTGGATTGGCTTTGAACAAGATGCTCGGGCACGTCGGGAAGGCTTTGGAGGCACGGCACGAGAGTGAGACGCGGGTGCGGCAGTTCGTCGCGGACGCGAGTCATGAGCTGCGCACTCCGTTGGCCGCGATTCGGGGGTATGCGGAGTTGACCCGTCGGTCGCGGGATTTCGAGGTGCCTGAGCAGATTGCGCACGCCATGCGTCGGGTGGAGTCCGAGGCCGTGCGGATGACGTC
Organism: Saccharothrix sp. CCNWYY140; assembly: GCF_037401995.1. NCBI lineage: Bacteria > Bacillati > Actinomycetota > Actinomycetes > Pseudonocardiales > Pseudonocardiaceae > Saccharothrix > Saccharothrix sp. CCNWYY140. The sequence continues at coordinate 7,586 of NZ_JBBEGC010000104.1, read as the reverse complement.
GCTGGTGGAGGACTTGCTGCTACTGGCCCGCTTGGACTCCGGCCGTCCGCTGTCCAGGGAGTCTGTGGACCTGTCCCTTTTGGTGGTGGACGCGGTAAGCGACGCCCGAATCGCCGGCCCCGACCACGACTGGCGCTTGGAACTCCCGGCCGAGCCGGTGGTGGTACAGGGCGACGCCCACAAACTCCAACAGGTCTTGGTGAACCTCCTCTCCAACGCCCGCACCCACACCCCTTCGGGGACGACCGTGACCACGGCTTTGGCGGTGTCGAGGGGCCGGGTTTCCTTGACCGTGACCGACGATGGCCCGGGGATTCCGGTGTCGTTGCAGGGCGAGGTGTTCGAACGTTTCGCGCGCGGCGACACGTCGAGGTCGAGGGCGGTCGGTAGCACGGGCTTGGGCTTGTCCATCGTGGCGGCCGTGGTGGCGGCACACGACGGCAAGGTCGACGTGAAATCCAGCCCAGGCAAAACCACCTTCACCGTAACCCTCCCCCACTAGCCCCCTCCCCCATATCTCATGCGACCACCCAAGCCGCAGGTTTACACCGACCGACACGATCACTCGATATAGCGAATTGATCGCATCTCGGGCACTTTTCGCCCACCACCAACGTTGCCGTAATGAATATGGAGGCGGCACGGCACAAGGCACGCCCACCCCACCCACCACACCCAACCCCCGACCGCCCACAACCAGCCCACCGCCGGCCCCCGACCGCCCACAACCAGCCCACCGCCGGCCCCCGACCGCCCACAACCAGCCCACCGCCGACCGCCGACCGCGTACAACCAGCCCACGCCAGCCGCCGGCCACACTCCCGCCGCCCTCTCGCCGCCCTCGGGTCCGCCCACCAGCCGACCTCCCGCCCCACCAGCCACCGCCAGCCCCACCCGGCCAGCCCACCAGCCAGCCCCACCCAGCCGGCCCCACCCAGCCGGCCCACACAGCCGCCGCCAGCCAGGCACCACCGCGCCCCCTCGCGCCGCCCTCCGCCGCCCCCTCGCGCCGCCCTCCGCCGCCCCCTCGCGCCGCCCTCCGCCGCGCCCTCGCGCGCCGCCCCCGGCCCCACCCAGGCACCGCCGCATCCTCGCGCGCTGCCCTCCGGCGAGTCCTGGCCGACCACCCGCCGCCAACAAGACCCGCCAGCACGTGAGGGCCAACGCGCGCCCCGTATGACGGCCCGGGGGCTGCGGACGGCCCGACACCTCGCCAGGTCCACCGTGCCAGCGCTGCGGCATGGGTGTGCAAGCGGGCGGCGGCCCAGCTGAACCGAGCAGGGCCCCGCTGACTCAGCCTGCCGCGACCCACCCCGATGCGCGGCCCACCACACCCGTTGCGCAACCCGACCGGCCACGCCACCCGACCGGACCGACCCGCCGCCGAGCCTGCCACCCAATCCAACCCGCCACCCCACCCGATCCATCACGCCCCGCCACCCACCCACGTACCCCGCCATGCCACCCACCGCGCATCCCGACCCGCCGCGCCGCGCAGCCCGACCCAAGCCAAGCGGCCAGCCAGACGGACGCGGCGACCGGCCGAGGTGCGCGGATCGGTGCACAGGGGGTTCACAGGTTTGGCACATGTCGTGCCCAGGGTCGGGGGCCAGGGTCTTTCGTATGCGAGCGCGACTTCCCCTGTTGTTGTTGCTGGGTGGGACGGCTTTGTTGTACCTGTGGCGGTTGGGGGATTCTGGGTGGGCCAATGCCTACTACTCCGCTGCTGCACAGGCTGGGGCGGCTAGTTGGCGGGCTTGGTTTTTTGGGGCTTCTGACGCTTCCGGGGCTATCACGGTGGACAAGACGCCGGCCTCTGTGTGGGTCATGGGGCTTTCTGCACGGCTCTTCGGAGTTAACGCCTGGAGTGTGTTGGTGCCGCAGGCTCTCATGGGGGTGGCCAGTGTTGGGGTCCTCTACGCGACCGTCGCGCGGACTGCGGGGCGGGCTGCTGGGCTGATTGCGGGTGGGGTGTTGGCGTTGACGCCGGTTGCGGTGTTGATGTTTCGGTTCAACAATCCCGATGCCTTGTTGGTCTTGTTGCTCGTTGTCGGGGCCTACTGCACGGTTCGGGCGGTGGAAAGCGCTTCCTGGCGGTGGTTGGTCCTTGCCGGGGTGGCGGTGGGGTTTGGGTTTCTCACCAAGATGTTGCAGGCGTTCCTGGTGTTGCCGGCGTTTGGCGCGGTGTATGCGTTTGCGGCTCCTACCACCTGGGGGCGTAAGGCTCTGCATCTCTTGGGGGCGGCGGGGGCCGTTGTGGTTGCTGGTGGGTGGTGGGTGGTTGTTGTTGAGCTGGTGCCTGATCGGCCTTATATCGGCGGCTCGCAGGGGAACAGCGTTCTGGAGCTTGCCTTGGGCTACAACGGGCTCGGGCGGTTGACCGGGGACGAAGTCGGCAGTGTCGGCGGCGGGCGCGGGTGGGGGTCGGTGGGGTGGAGTCGGCTTCTGGGCGCGGAGATGGGTGGGCAGATTGCCTGGTTGTTGCCGACTGCTCTGGTGTTGCTCATCGCCGGGTTGTGGGCGACCAGGACGGTGACCAGGGCGGCGGCCAAAGCAAAAGAAGGGGTGGGGTTGCTGCTCTGGGGTGGGTGGTTGCTGGTTACGGCTGCCGTCTTCAGCTTCATGAACGGGATCATCCACGCCTACTACACCGTGGCCCTGGCACCGGCGATCGGCGCGATCATCGGCACGGCCTCCGTGGTGCTGTGGCGGCGGAGGAACGAACCTGGTGCGGCGGCAGCCCTGTCGGGGGCGCTCGCGGTGACGGCACTCCAGTGCTACCTGCTGCTCCTGGGCTGGTCCCCCGCCCTCGCCACGATCGTGCTGGTCCTCGGGCTGCTGGCCTCAGTCGGGCTCTTCCTGTCCGCAGCAGCACCGCCGGCCCTGGTGGTGCCGGTCGCAGTAGTGGCGGCGTTGCTCGGGCCGGGCGCGTACTCGGTGGCCACCGCAGCCACCCCGCACTCCGGCGCCATCCCCAGTGCTGGCCCCGCCTCGTCGAGGGGTGGAGGCGTGGTCGTGCTGGGAGGAGGTACCAACCGCGGCATGGGAGGACTGCTCAGCGCGCCGACCCCCGGAGCGCAGCTGATCGACCTCCTCCGCGGCAACAGCGGGCGCTACAAGTGGGCCGCTGCCGTAGTCGGGTCGAACAACGCCGCGGGATACCAACTGGGCAGCGGCGTCCCGGTGATGGCGGTCGGCGGGTTCAACGGGACCGACCCCGCACCTACGCTGGAGCAATTCCAGACAATGGTCCACAAAGGACAAATCCACTACTTCCTCGGCGGCGCCTTCATGCCCGCCGAAACCGGCAGCGACGCCTCCCAGCGGATCGTGGAGTGGGTCGAGGCGACGTTCCAGGCCACCACCGTGGACGGCGTGACCGTCTACGACCTCACAGCGGGAGCACAGGGATGACACACGAGTCCCCCAGCGGAGCGCCCGAAGGTGGCGCCATGACGCTCACGACGCTCACGACGACCCCCGTGCTCGACGTGGTGGTCCCCGTCTACAACGAGGAGCGCGACCTCGCGCCCTGCGTGCGCAAGCTGCACGCCGACCTGACCCAGACCTTCCCTTACCGGTTCCGCATCACCATCGCCAACAACGCCAGCACGGACGGCACGCGGGCGGTGGCCGACGAGCTGGCGGCGGAGATCGAGCAAGTCGAAGCGGTCCACCTGGAGCAGAAGGGCCGTGGACGGGCGCTCAACGCCGTGTGGTCGGCGTCGGACGCGAAAGTGTTGGCCTACATGGACGTCGACCTCTCGACGGACCTGGCCGCGCTCGCCCCGCTGGTCGCGCCGCTGATCTCCGGCCACTCCGACATCGCGATCGGCAGCCGCCTGGCGCGCGGCGCGCGGGTCGTGCGGGGACCCAAGCGGGAGTTCATCTCCCGCTGCTACAACCTGATCCTGCGCGGCGCGCTGGCGACCCGGTTCTCCGACGCGCAGTGCGGGTTCAAGGCGATCCGCGCGGACGTGGCACGCCGCCTGCTGCCGCACGTCGAGGACACCGGCTGGTTCTTCGACACCGAACTGCTGGTGCTGGCCGAACGGGCGGGTGCGCGCATCCACGAAGTGCCGGTGGACTGGGTGGACGACCCGGACAGCCGAGTGGACATCCTCTCCACCGCGGTCGCCGACCTGAAGGGCGTGGCCCGCGTCGGGCGCGGTCTGCTGACCGGGCGCATCCCGATCGGCGAGCTGCGCGCGCAACTGGGCCGTGAACCGCTGGAACCGTCGACACCCGGTGTGCCGAAGGGCTTGTTCCGGCAACTCGTCCGGTTCGCCGCGGTCGGCGTGGCCAGCACACTCGCCTACCTGCTCCTGTTCATCCTGCTGCGCAGCGGCCTGGGAGCACAACAAGCGAACCTGGTGGCGCTGCTGGTCACCGCCATCGCCAACACCGCCGCGAACCGCCGGTTCACCTTCGGCGTGCGCGGCAGGCACGGCGCGGGCCGCCACCAGTTCGAGGGCCTGCTCGTGTTCGGCCTGTGCCTCGCCCTGACCAGCGGCGCCCTCGCGCTGCTGCACCACCTCACCGATCCCGGTGGCGGTGCCGAGCTGGCCGCCGTCGTGGGCGCGAACCTGCTGGCCACCGTCGTGCGCTTCCTGTTGCTGCGCAACTGGGTCTTCCGCAACCGTCCCCAGGAGTCCTCCTCATGACCGCCACCCTGACCGCACCCTCCCCCGCTCCCGCGCCGGCGCGCGCCGCCGGGAGGTGGACGACACCGGCGCTGGTCGTGCTGCTCGCGGGCACGGCGGTGCTGTACCTGTGGAACCTCACCGACTCCGGGTGGGGCAACGAGTACTACGCCGCCGCCACCCAGGCGGGCGGCCAGAGCTGGACGGCGTGGCTGTTCGGCGGGCTGGACGCGGGCGGGGTGATCACCGTGGACAAGCCGCCGGCGGCGCTGTGGGTGAGCGGGTTGTTCGCGCGGGTCTTCGGGTTCTCCAGCTGGACGGTCCTCGCGCCGCAGGCGATCGAGGGCGTGCTCGCGGTGTGGTTGCTGTACGCCACGGTGAAGCGGACGTCCGGCGCGGTGGCCGGGCTGCTGGCGGGCGCGGCCCTGGCCGTGACGCCGGTCGCGGTGCTGATGTTCCGGTTCAACCTGCCGGACGCGCTGCTGGTGCTGTTGATGGTCGCGGGCGCTTACTGCACGGTCCGGGCGCTGGAGAACGCTTCGCCGAAGTGGCTCGCGTTGGCCGGTGTCGCGGTCGGGTTCGCGTTCCTGGCCAAGATGGGCCAGGCGTTCCAGGTGCTGCCCGCGTTCGCCGCCGCCTACCTCCTGGCCGCGCCCACCACCCTGGGCAAGCGCTTGCTGCACCTGGTGGGGGCCGGTGTGGCGGTCGTGGTCTCGGCGGGCTGGTTCATCGCCCTGGTGGAGTGGTGGCCCACCGCGTCCCGCCCGTACATCGGTGGTTCGACGAACGACTCGCTGTGGCAGTTGGCGATGGGCTACAACGGTTTGGGCCGCATCTTCGGCGGCGGGCGCGGCACGGTCGTCGGTGGCGCCGCCAACGCCAACCTGGGTTTCGGCGGCGAGGCGAGCATCGACCGGTTGTTCGGGGCCAGCATGGGTGCCGAGATCTCGTGGCTGCTGCCGGCGGCGATCGTCGGTCTCCTGGCGGGTTTGTGGTTCACGCGCAAGGCTCCGCGCACCGACCGCACCCGCGCGGCACTCGTGCTGTGGGGGTTGTGGGTCATCGTCAACGGTGTCGTGTTCAGCCTGATGAGCGGCATCACGCACCCCTACTACACGGTCGCCGTGGCACCGGGTGTCGCCGCCATCGTCGCCATCGCCGGCCGTGAGATGTGGCGGGGCCGGCACATCCAGCCGGTGCGGATCGCGCTCGCGGTGCTGGTGGCCGCGTCCGGTTTCTGGGGTTTCGCCCTCCTCGCCCGGTTCGCCGACTGGCAGCCCGCCGTCCGGTGGACCGTGCTCGGCCTGACGATCCTGGTCACCACCGCGATCGTCATGGGCGTCAGGCGGATCGCCGCCCTGGCCGCCGCCACCGCGCTGCTGTCGTCGGCCGCGTTCGGCCTGGCGACGGCGGCCACCCCGCACGGCGGCTCGATCCCGATGTCCGGCCCCGCTTCCTACACCTCCGACCCGGCCATGCGCGGCATGATGGCGACGTCCGAACAGGTCGTCGAACTGCTGCGGAACACCACCGGCACGTGGGCCGCGGCGACGGCCAGCGCGCAGTCGGCGGCGAGCCTGTCGCTGGCCAGCGGCCGGGCCGTCATCGGCATCGGCGGTTGGAGCGGCGGCGACCCCGCGCCCACGCTGGAGGAGTTCCAGCGGTACGTGGCGGAGGGCCGCGTCGGCTACTACGTGTCCACCGGCGGGATGGGAGGCCGGGGCGGTGGCGACATCGCCGAGTGGGTCACGGCGAACTTCACGCCGACCACCGTGGACGGCACCACCGTCTACAAGCTCAGCTAGGCCTGCGGTAGGCCTCGACCGGGTGGGGCGCTTCGGCCACCGCCCGGTCCTGGCCCACCCACGACCGGTACATGATGGTGGCGGCGTAGGGCAGGAAGTCCTTGCCCCGCCGCCACAACCACGGGATCCCCTTGAACACCAGCCACGCGGCGTGGTGCAGCGGCGTGATCTTCAGCCCGCCCGTGCACACCAGGCTGACCGGCTCGACGACCTCGCACCCCTGCTCCGCCAGCCGCTCCGCGAACGCCTTGGCCAGCTTCCGGTGCCCCAACTCCGACGGGTGCAGCCGGTCCACCGCCCAGGTGTCCAACGAGTACGCGCCGTCCATCAGGTTCAGGTCGACGCACCCGACCCCGTGCCGCGCCACGACGGCGTCGATGACCGAGTTCAACTCCGCCACCCGCGCCGACAACGCCCGCCGCAACGGCCCGGGCAGCCGGAACACGCGACTGTGGTCGTGAAACCGCACGGTCACCACCCGCGCCCCCGCCGAGCTCAGCTCGCCGACGATCACGTCAAGGTCCTCGTGCACCCGAACCGGGTCGAAGTCGGACCGGAGCGTGTCGTTCATCCCGACCAGAACCACCGCAGCGTCGGGCCGCACCCGCAGCGCCCGCGGCAACTGCTCAAACCGAACCGACGCCACCCGCGCCCCTTGAAAGGACGGGTTGAGATACCGAACTCCGGGAAACGCCGCCGCCAACAACGGCCCCACCCCGCGCCACCCACCCCGAACGGGATCACCAACCCCGACGGTAGTCGAGTCCCCCAACACCACCAGGCTACGCACCGCTTCGGCCACGCGACGACGATCCCGCAGCCACGTGTCCACCCGGGAACAGCAGGCAGAACGCTGCCCCAAGCTCCGGTAAGCCCAGCACCACCCGGGCCGAGCTGGACGAGTAATGCCCAAGCCGGGAGGGCAGAGGCGCAGACCACGCCCTTCGCTCCCCGCACACCCTTCGCTCCCCGCACACCCTTCGCTCCCCGCACACCCTTCGCTCCCCGCACCCCCCGCCCGCGGGGCGCGCGCTTTTCGAAGTAGCTCGCGCAGCAGACCCCCCGACTTGGGCTTCTTCCGTCATCCCCGTATGGCCTGCCCGAAGGGCTACCACAGATTTCCCCGGGTGCAGCCGAA
>NZ_JBBEGC010000103.1:0-26830 GCF_037401995.1 Saccharothrix sp. CCNWYY140 | reverse complement strand
GTGGTAGCCCTTCGGGCAGGCCATACGGGGATGACGGAAGAAGCCCAAGTTGGGAGGTCTGCTGCGCGAGCTTCGTGAACGCCCTGCGGGCGCGACGGGTGTCGCGTGCTGTTGGTCGTGGGTCCGGTGGGTCGGCGGGTGCGGGGTGGCTGGGCGTGTGCGGCTGGGGCTGACTTACGGCGTTGGGTGGCCAATGGTTGGTGTCTGGTAGTGGACTTTTGGTTGACCACCTCCAAAAGGTCGCCCTACCTTGCTGTGACCTGGGCAACATCCCTGCCGGCTCGCTCAAGGAGGCGCGATCCAGCCATGCCCTCTCGCAGTCCCACCGCCACCCCTGCCCGCTTCTCCGCCACCCTGCTGCTCATCGCCGGGCTCCTCGTCACCGCGCCCCCGTCCGCCTCGGCCCACATCGACCCCAAGGACTTCCAGCAGGTCGAACTCGCCCGAGGCGTCGCGGAGATGGGAGAGCCGATCTCCCTGGCGGTCCTACCGGACACCTCCGTCCTCCACACCGCACGTGACGGGGTCCTCCGGCGCACCGACCCCGCCGGCACCACCAAGGTCGTCGGCACCCTTCAGGTCTACAACCACGACGAAGAGGGCCTTCAAGGCGTCGGCGTCGACCCCGGCTTTGCCACCAACCGCGCGATCTACCTCTACTACGCCCCCAAGCTCACCACCCCCACCGGCGACGCGCCCGAGACCGGCACCGCCGGCACTTGGGAGACGTGGCGAGGCGTCAACCGGCTCTCGCGCTTCACCCTCAACGCCGACTGGACCCTCAACGCCTCCAGTGAGAAAACCGTCCTGGACGTCCCCGCCGATCGCGGTCTGTGCTGCCACGTGGGTGGGGACATCGACTTCGACGCCGCCGGCAACCTCTACCTCTCCACCGGTGACGACACGAACCCGTTCCAGTCCAGCGGTTACAGCCCGATCGACGAGCGCGCCGAGCGCAACCCCGGGTTCGACGCCCAGCGCACCTCCGCCAACACCAACGACCTGCGCGGCAAGGTCCTCCGCATCAAGGTCAACGGCGACGGCTCCTACTCGGTCCCGTCAGGCAACCTCTTCGCCCCGGGCACACCCAACACCCGTCCCGAGATCTACGCGATGGGCTTCCGCAACCCCTTCCGCATGACCGTCGACAAAGCCACCGGCACCGTCTACCTCGGTGACTACGGCCCCGACGCGGCGACCACCAACGCCAACCGCGGACCCTCCGGGCAAGTGGAGTTCAACCGGATCACCTCGCCGGGCAACTACGGCTGGCCCTACTGCACCGGCACGAACTCGTCCTCCGAGACCTACAACGAGTGGAACTTCGCGACCAACGCCACCGCGCCCAAGTTCAACTGCGCCAATCCCACCAACAACTCCTTCCGCAACACCGGCCAGTCCACCCTCCCGCCCGCACGCCCCAGCTGGATCCGCTACGGCGGTGACGCGGGCACCCCGCCGGAGTTCGGCACGGGCTCGGAGTCGCCGATGGGCGGTCCGGTCTACCGCTACAACGCCGCCTCCACCTCGACCGTCAAGTTCCCCCAGTCCTTCGACGGCCACTTCTTCGCCGCCGAGTACGGACGCCGCTGGATCAAGGACATCGCCGTGAACACCGACGGGTCGGCGGGGGTGATCGAAGCCTTCCCCTGGGCGGGCACGCAGATCATCGACCTCGCGTTCGGGCCGGACGGCGCGCTCTACGTGCTCGACTACGGCACCGGCTACTTCAGCGGCGACCACAACTCGGCGCTCTACCGGATCGAGTACATCGCGGGCACCAACCGCGGACCCACCGCACGAGCGACGGCGAACGTCACCTCGGGGCAGGCGCCGCTCGCGGTGGCGTTCTCCTCGGCCGGGTCCAGTGACCCGGAGGGCTCGCCGCTGACCTACCGGTGGGACTTCGGTGACGGCACCTCCAGCACCTCGGCCAACCCGTCCCACACCTACTCCGCCAACGGCACCTACACGGCGACCCTGACCGTCACCGACGCCGGCGGCGCGACGGGCTCTGCGAGCGTCTACATCACGGTCGGCAACACCGCGCCCAAGGTGACGATCAACCTGCCCGTCGACGGCACCCCGTTCTCCTACGGTGACACGATCCCCTTCCTCATCACCGTCACCGACCCCGAGGACGGCGCGATCGACTGCGCCCGCGTGAAGATGACCTACGGCATCGGGCACGACAACCACGGGCACGTGATCACCACCCGGACCGGCTGCACCGGCTCGATCACGGTGACCGCGGACGGTGAGCACGACGAAGCGGCGAACGTGTTCGGCGTGTGGGACGCCGAGTACACCGACCTGGGCGCCAACGGCCAACCGGCGCTGACCACGCACGCCAAGAGTGTCACGCAGCCCCGTCACCGCCAGGCCGAGCACTTCACGACGTCCTCGGGCATCAGCAAGATCGCCAAGTCCCAAGCCGAAGGCGGCTACACGGTCGGTGACGTCCACAACGGCGACTGGGTGTCCTTCACCCCGTACGCGCTGGCCGACGTGCGCGGCTTCGCGGCGCGGGTGTCGTCGGGCGGGGTCGGTGGGACGCTCCAAGTCCGCGCCGGGTCGCCCACCGGCACGGTCCTCGGGTCGGTGGCGGTGCCGCTGACCGGTGGCTGGGAGTCGTTCACGACCGTCAGCGGCAGCCTGTCCGGCGCGCCGAGCGGCACCACTTCGCTGTACCTGACGTTCAGCGGCGGCGTGGGGGCGTTGTTCGACGTGGACTCGTTCACGCTCAACGGCCCCACCGGTCCGATCGTCGGCGTGTCCGGCAAGTGCATGGACGTGTCGGGCGCGGGCACCGCGGACGGCACGAAGATCCAGCTGTGGACGTGCAACGGCACCGGTGCGCAACGGTGGCAGCGGGCCGGGCAGACCTGGCAGGCGTTGGGCAAGTGCCTGGACGTCTCGGGCGCGGGCACGGCCGATGGCACGAAGGTGCACCTGTGGACGTGCAACGGGACCGTCGCCCAGAACTGGGTGGCGGGCACGAACGGGTCGCTGGTGAACCCGAACTCGGGCAAGTGCCTCGACGCCGCCAGCGGTGGCACCTCCGATGGCACGCAACTGATCATCTGGCCCTGCCACGGCGGTGCCAACCAGAAGTGGACGACGCCGTGAAACCTGTGAAAGCACTCGCGCTCGCCGCGCTCCTCGCGCTGACCGTGCCCGTCCCGGCCGAGGCCGCGACCTACGACGTCCTGGTGTTCTCCAAGACGGCCGGGTTCCGGCACGACTCCATCCCCGCCGGCACCCAGGCGATCAAAGATCTGGGCGCGGCCAACGGCTTCACCGTGACCGCGACCGAGGACGCGGCCGTGTTCACCAACGGGACACTGGGCCAGTACGAGGCCGTGGTGTTCCTCAACACGACCGGGAACGTGCTGGACCCGGCCCAGCAAACCGGTTTCGAGAACCACCTCCGCGCCGGGCGCGGTTTCGTCGGCGTGCACGCGGCGGCGGACACCGAGTACGACTGGCCGTTCTACGGCGAACTGGTCGGGGCGTACTTCGACTCCCACCCGGCGATCCAGCAGGCCCCGGTGAAGGTGGAGAACCGCGCCACCGCCGCCACCAGCCACCTGCCGGCGACCTGGACGCGCACCGACGAGTGGTACAACTACCGCACCAACCCGAGGTCGAGCGCCCGCGTGCTGGCCACGCTCGACGAGTCCGGTTACACCGGCGGCAACATGGGCGCCGACCACCCGCACGTCTGGTGCAAGACCCACCAAGGCGCGCGCAGCTTCTACACGGGCGGCGGGCACACGGCGTCCTCCTACTCCGAACCGGCGTTCCGAGGGCTGCTGCTCGGCGGGATCCGTTACGCCGCAGGGCAAACCCGCATGGACTGCCGTCCGGAGAGCGGCTACACGCGGCTGAACCCCACGCAGGGCTGGTCACAAGCCGGACCGGGCGGGTTCACCAACACCGACGGGACGCTGACCAGCTTCGGCGGGCTGGGCCTGTTCTGGCACAGCGGCAAGCAGTTCACGTCGTACTCGCTCAAGCTGGACTGGCGGATGGCCGGGGACGACAACTCCGGCGTGTTCCTCGGCTTCCCGCCGTCGAGCGACCCGTGGTCGGCGGTGGACAACGGGTACGAGATCCAGATCGACGCCACCGACAGCCCCGACCGCACGACGGGCGCGGTGTACGGCTTCAAGTCCCCCGACATCGCCGCACGCGACGCGGCCCTGAACCCGCCGGGGGAGTGGAACGCCTTCGAGCTGCTGGTGGAGGGCGAACGGCTGCGCGTCTACCTCAACGGCGTGCTGGTCAACGACTTCACCAACACCGACCCGAAGCGGTCGCTGGCGGGGCACATCGGCTTGCAGAACCACGGTGACGGCGACGAGGTGTCCTTCCGGGACGTGCGGGTGCGCGAGCTGGACCGGACCGTGCAGGCGGAGTCGTTCAGCGCGGCGAGCGGGGTGCAGCCGTTCACCAAGGCCGGGGCGCACAACGGCCAGACCCTGGGCTACATCGATCCGGGCGACTGGGCGGCTTACGACGACGTGGACTTCACCGGCGCCGGCGCGTTCCAGGCCCGGGTAGTGTCGGGTGGTCCCGGCGGCACGATCGAGGTCCGGGCCGGTTCCGCGACCGGGACCGTGCTGGGTCGCGTGGCGGTGCCGAACACCGGCGGCTGGAACACCTTCGCCGACGTGCGCGGTGGTCTGACCGGTGTGCCGGCGGGCCGGCAGCGGCTGCACCTGACCTTCACCGGGACCGGCAGCGGGTTGTTCGACGTCGACGACTTCGCCCTGGTCCCCGCGACGGCGGGCCGGATCGTCGGCGCGACCGGGAAGTGCGTGGACGTCTCCGGAGGTGCTTCGACCGACGGGACCAAGGTGCAGTTGTGGACGTGCAACGGCTCCGCGGCCCAGACGTGGAGCCGGGTCGGCCAGACGTGGCAGGCGCTGGGCAAGTGCCTCGACGTGGCCGGCGCGGGGACGGCGGACGGGACGAAGGTCCAGCTGTGGTCGTGCAACGGCACGGGCGCGCAGAACTGGGTGACCGGCTCGGACGGGTCGCTGGTGAACCCGAACTCCGGCAAGTGCCTGGACGCCTCGGGCGGCGGCACGGCGGACGGGACGCAGTTGATCATCTGGACCTGCCACGGCGGCGCCAACCAGCGCTGGACGGTGTGACCCGAGGTCGCGCACCGGGCCGCCCCCCGGTGCGCGACCACCCGTCAGACCAGCTCGCGGACAGGCTCGGCAGCCTTCGCCCGGCGGTCCAGGTGGGCGGCCAGGAAGGACAGCAGCAGCGCGGTGCCCGACAGCAGGGCGCCGACCCAGTTGGGCGAGGTGTAGCCGAGACCGGCGGTGATCACCAGACCACCCAGCCACGCGGCCAGGGCGTTCCCGAGGTTGAACGCGCCGATGTTCGCCGCCGAGGCCAGGGTGGGCGCGGCGGCGGCCTGGTCGAGGACCCACTTCTGGAGCGGCGGCACGGTCGCGAAGCCCAGCGCGCCCACGAGCGTGAGGGTGATCGCCGCCAGGACCCGGTCGTGGGCGGTGAAGGTGAACAGCAGCAGGGTCAGCGCGAGCGCGCCCAGCGAGGTGAACAGCATCGGCATCAACGCCCGGTCGGCGAACCGGCCGCCCACCAGGTTGCCCGCGAACATGCCGAGCCCGAACAGCACCAGCAGCCACGTCACGGAGCCGGCCTCGAACCCGGCGACCTCGGTCATCATCGGCGCGATGTAGGTGATGGCCGCGAACACGCCGCCGTAGCCGAGCACGGTCATCGCCATCGCCAGCCACACCTGGACGTTGCGGAAGGCGGCGAACTCCGTCCGCACGGTCACCCCTTCCGGCCGACCGGTCTCGGGCACGAGCCGCGCCACGCCGAGCAGGCCGACCACGCCCAGCGCGGTGACGACCGCGAAGGTGACCCGCCAGCCCGCGGACTGGCCGATCAGGGTGCCGCCGGGCACGCCGACCACGGTGGCCAGGGTCAGGCCGGTGAACATCAGCGAGATCGCGGACGCCTTCCTCTCCGGCGCGACCAGGCCGGCGGCGACCACCGACCCGACGCCGAAGAACGCGCCGTGCGCCAGCGAGGCCACGATCCGACCGGCGAGCATCACGCCGAAGACCGGCGCCACCGCCGACAGCGCGTTGCCCACGATGAACAGGCCCATCAGGGCCATGAGCATCTTCTTGCGCGACACCCGGGTGCCCAGGACGGTCAGCAGCGGTGCGCCCAGGACGACGCCGAGCGCGTAGCCGGTGACCAGCCAGCCCGCGGTGGGGATGGTGACGCCGAAGTCGGCGGCGACCTCGGGCAGCACGCCCATGATCACGAACTCGGTCGTGCCGATCCCGAAGGCACCGATGGCGAGGGCCACGAGCGCGAGAGGCATGAGAGGACCTTCCGGAGACTTGCTGGCGAGGATTGCAGGCGTCCGACGATAGTTGCAGACGCGGGATACTTGCAAACGCGGGTTGTGTTAGTGTGACGGGTATGACTGCCACAGCTCCGTCGCTGACGGCACTGGCCGCCGGCTGGTGCGCGCTGTCGGTCCTGCACGACCGCATCGAGGCCCGCGTCGAGCGGGCGCTGCAAGCGGGGCACGACCTGAGCGTGCGCGAGTTCTCCCTGCTGGAGGTGCTCAGCCGCCAGCACAACGGCGAGGGCGGGCACCTCCAGATGCACCAGGTCGCCAACGCGGTGGTGCTCAGCCAGAGCGCGACCACGCGCCTGGTCAGCAGGCTGGAGGACCGCGGCCTGCTGTCCCGCTACCTCTGCCCGACCGACCGGCGCGGGATCTACACCGACGTGACCGGGTCGGGCCTGGCCCTGCTGGAGGAGGCCCGTCCCACGCACGGCGCGGCCCTGCGCGAGGCCTTGGACGAAGCCCGCCAGGACGACACCCTGCGGCCCCTGGTGGAGGCCGTGGAAGCCCTCGGCACCGCGGGCCTGCCCTCCTGACGACCCTCGGCGGGACCGGCCGGCGGTGATCTCGGCTGGCGGTGATGGTCGGCGGGCGGTGTGGTCCGGCCGGCGGTGACGGCTCGCGGGTGCGACAGTGCCGGCGTGGTGGATCGGTCTGTCGTCGCCTGGATGTTGGGCGCTTTCGTGGTCGCCTTCGTCGTCACGCGGCTGGTCACGCGCCTCATCCGGGCCGGGCGCGGTCCGTTCCGGGACCTCTCCGTGGGCGGCGTCCACCTGCACCACCAGGTCTTCGGCATCTTCCTGCTGCTGGGCACGGGCGCGACCGCGCTGGTGTTCCGCCCGGCCGCCGGGTGGGCCGACGCGACGGCGGTCGGGTTCGGGGTCGGGGCGGCGTTGACGCTGGACGAGTTCGCGCTGTGGTTGCGGCTCGACGACGTCTACTGGGGGCCGGAGGGGCGGCGGTCGGTGGACGCCGTGCTGGTCGCGGTCGTGGTCGGGTTGCTGTTGCTGGCCGGGTTCACACCCTTCGACGACGACCCCGACGACGGCAGCCTCGCCGCGGTGCTGGTGGTGGCGGTGAACCTGGTGTTCGCCGTGGTCGCGATCCTCAAAGGACGGACGCTGCTGGGCATCTGCGGGTTGTTCGTGCCACTGCTGGCCCTGTACGCGACCTGCCGCGTCGCCCGCCCGGGGTCGCCGTATGCCCGCCGCTGGTACCGGCCGGGGTCCCGGCGGCGGGCCAAGGCGGAGCGCAGGTTCCCGCCGGGCAGGCGCAACCGCTGGGACCCCGTGGTGGACCTCTTCGCCGGCGGACCGCGCTGACCTGCCCTGTCCCAGCGGGTCAGAAGCCGTGGCGGCGGTCGCCGGCGATGCGTCGGGCGTTGTCGGACTCGGACTTGTGGCCGAAGGGGGAGCGGTAGGCGTCCAGAGCCAACCTCGCCGACTCCGCCACCAGGTCCGCGTTGATCTGCGCGCCCGCCGCCGCGCCGGCGGCCGACGACGCGCCCACCTGGGCCGAGGGCTCGGTGACGTTGCCCGCCACCCACACCCCGGGCACGCTCGTCCGCCCGGCCCCATCGGACGGGACGTGCACGCCCGTCCCGGACGGGTGCTCGACCGCGTCCAGCCCCAGCCCGGCGAGGAAGCCGGCCCGCGCGACCATCCGCGTCGCCACGGCCACCACCTCGCGGGCGACCACCGTGCCGTCCGCGAGCCGGAGACCGGCCAAGCGGTCGTCGACGACCTCCACCGCCACGACCCGGCCGGGCACCACCGGAACACCCAGCGCGGCCAACTGCTCGACGTCCTCAGCGGACAATGGGCGGTCGTTGGCGAAGTAGACGACGTCCGCGCTGAGCCGGCGGAACAGCAGTGCCTGGTGGACCGACATCGGGCCACTGGCCAGCACGCCGATCGCCCGGTCCCGGACCTCCCAGCCGTGGCAGTACGGGCAATGCACCACGTCGTGACCCCAGCGCGCCCGCAGACCGTCCACCTCGGGCAGTTCGTCCACCAGGCCGCTGGCCACCAGCAACCGTCGCGCGTGGACGGAGCGGCCGTCGGACAGGGACACGGTGAAACCGGTGTCCGCGCGCACGACCTCCGCGACTTCGCCGTGCACCACCTGCCCGCCGTAGCGGCGTACCTCGGAACGGCCGCGTTCCAGCAGGTCGGCGGGCTTCAGGCCGTCGTGGCCGAGCAGCCCGTGGATGCCCTCGGCGGGCGCGTTGCGCGGTGCGCCCGAGTCGACCACCAGCACCGCCCGCCGCGACCGCGCGAGCATCAGCGCCCCGCTCAACCCGGCCGCGCCCCCGCCGACCACCACGACGTCGTACCTGTTCAGCAGCTTGTCGGTCATCGTGACCACCTCCACCGACACAGTGCGTCCGCACCGGCCGAAAGAGCAAACTTCGTTGCCGATTCGGCAACAAGCCCGTGCGTCTCCCTTGGTATCGGATTTCTTGACGATCTCATTTCGTGCGCTCAAGCTTGCCGAAACTGTCGATAGCTTGATCGAAACTTTGCGCCAGGAGGACGATGATGTCCCGAACTGCTGTCCCCGACGCCGGTGGGCGGACACCCCGGCGGATCGCCGCCGTGACCGGTGCGCTCGGGTTGCTCAGCGCGGCGGCGCTGGCGTTGCCGCTGGTCGCGAACGCGGGGACCACGCTGGCCACGGCGGCCGGCGAGAGCGGCCGGTACTTCGGCACCGCGGTGGCCGCCAACAAGCTCGGTGACTCGACCTACGTCGGCATCCTGAACCGGGAATTCGACATGGTCACCGCCGAGAACGAGATGAAGATCGACGCCACCGAGCCCAACCGCGGCCAGTTCACCTACGGCAACGCCGACCGGATCGTGAACCACGCCCTCAACCAGGGCAAACGCGTCCGCGGCCACACCCTGGCCTGGCACTCCCAGCAGCCGGGCTGGATGCAGAACCTCTCCGGCACCGACCTGCGCAACGCCATGCTGAACCACGTCACCCAGGTCGCCACGTACTACCGGGGCAAGATCTACGCCTGGGACGTGGTGAACGAGGCCTTCGAGGACGGCTCGTCGGGCGCGCGCCGCAACTCCAACCTCCAGCGCACCGGCAACGACTGGATCGAAGCGGCCTTCCGCGCCGCCCGCACGGCGGACCCGAACGCCAAGCTCTGCTACAACGACTACAACACCGACAACTGGTCGCACGCCAAGACCCAGGCCGTCTACCGGATGGTGCAGGACTTCAAGTCCCGCGGTGTGCCGATCGACTGCGTCGGGTTCCAGGCGCACTTCAACAGCGGCAACCCGGTGCCGTCGAACTACCACACCACGCTCCAGAACTTCGCCAACCTCGGCGTGGACGTCCAGATCACCGAGCTGGACATCGAGGGTTCCGGCTCCACCCAGGCCCAGCAGTACCAAGGCGTCACCCAAGCCTGCCTCGCCGTCTCCCGCTGCACCGGCATCACGGTGTGGGGCATCCGGGACACCGACTCCTGGCGCGCGTCGGGCACCCCGCTGCTGTTCGACGGCTCCGGCAACAAGAAGGCCGCGTACACCTCCGTGCTGAACGCGCTCAACGCGGGCGGCACCCCGGGCACCACGACCACCACCACGCAGGCGCCCCCGGCCGACTGCACCGCCGGCTACGTGGCCCTGACCTTCGACGACGGACCCAACGCGAGCTCCACCACGCAGGTGATCAGCGCGCTGCGGTCGGCCGGCGCCCGGGCCACCTTCTTCAACCAGGGCAACAAGGTCGCCGCGAACCCGTCGCTCACCAGGTCCCAGAAGGACGCGGGCCACTGGATCGGCAACCACTCCTACACCCACCCGCACATGACCCAGCTCAGCCAGTCGCAGATGAGCTCGGAGATCAGCCAGACGCAGCAGGCGATCCAGCAGGCAACCGGCGAGGCGCCCAAGCTGTTCCGCCCGCCCTACGGCGAGACCAACAGCACGCTCCGGTCGGTCGAGCAGCAGTTCGGCCTCACCGAGGTGCTGTGGAGCGTGGACTCGCAGGACTGGAACGGCGCGAGCACCGCGCAGATCGTGCAGGCGGCGTCGAACCTCCAGGCCGGCGGCGTGATCCTCATGCACGACGGCTACCAGACGACGATCAACGCGATCCCGCAGATCGTTTCCAACCTGAAGTCCCGCGGCCTGTGCACGGGCATGATCTCGCCGAGCACCGGCCGGGCCGTCGCGCCCTCGGACACCCCGCCGGGCACGACCACCACGACGACCCCGCCGCCCGCCGGCACCTGCACCGCGACCTACCGGACCACCCAGCAGTGGGGTGACCGGTTCAACGGCGAGGTCACCATCACGGCCGGGTCCGCCGCGATCACCAGCTGGACCGCCACGGTCACCGTCACCTCGCCGCAGAAGATCTCCGCGACCTGGAACGGCACGCCCAGCTGGGACTCCAGCGGCAACGTCATGACCATGAAGCCCAACGGCAACGGCAACCTCGCCGCCGGCGCGAGCACCACGTTCGGCTTCACCGTGATGACCAACGGCCAGTGGGCGAACCCGGCGGTGTCCTGCCGGACGCCCTGACGTGCCAGGATCTCCACCATGACCGAGGAGCGCCGGGCACAGGACCAGCGGGTGATCGAGGACTTCCGCGCCAACGGCGGCGTGACCGAGGGGCGCACCCTGCTCCTGCTGCACCACGTGGGAGCGAAGTCCGGCATCGAACGCGTGACCCCGCTGCGCTACCTGTCCTCTGGTGACCGCTGGGTCGTCGCGGCGGGCAACGGCGGCCTGCCGCCGAACCCGGGCTGGTACTACAACGTGCTCGCCCAGCCCTCGGTCGTGGTGGAGATCGGCACTGAAACCCTCAGGGCCACCGCCCGCGTCGCCGAAGGTGACGAGCGGGAGGAGTTGGCCGAGATGTTCCGCAACGCCAAGTCGCGGTTCTCGGCCTTCGAGAAGGCCCTGAAGCGGCAGATCCCGATAGTGGTGTTCGAACGCGCTTGAGCACGCGCCGCCCCCGGATCACCTGGGGGCGGCGCCACCGCGCTCAGAGGCGGTAGAAGTCGGCGTAGTGGTTGGGCGAGAAGTACACCGCGCCGGTCGTGCGGTCCACGACGATCCGGTAGGCGTCCCGGGACGCGCCGCACGCCCGCGGGTAGACGTCGAACTCCAGGTAGGACCGGCCGCTGGGCAGCTGGCCCTCGCGGTTGTAGAACGTGCCGCCGGCGAAGTTGCACTGGCCGTTGGGCCAGCTGTACCAGCCGCGCGAGCCGGGGTAGCCCTTCGACGACCACGTGTAGTTCGCCGATCGGGCGTCAGCACAACGGGTCATCGTGCACGAGCCGTACACGGCGGCGCCGGCGGTGGGGCTCACCGCCGTGGTCACGCCGAAGACGGCGACGAGGGCGCTGATCGCGACGACCAGGCGGGTCGTCCAGGAAGGCCGGGTGCGGTCCAGGGTCGGCACAGGATCCTCCTTGGCAGGGTTGCGGAGAGACCAACACCCACGATCGTGTCGCTCTTCGCCCGCACGGGCCACCAAAAGGATCACCAAGAGTCGGTGAACAGCTCAGACCAGACTCGACCAGTAGTCCCAGAAAGCGACCAGCACCAGCACCACGATCACCGCGTACCAGAGCGCCAGCACCGCGCTGTGCACCCGGCGCAGCGGCGCCAGCGCCGGCCAGGTGTCCAGGGTCGTGTACCAGAACATCGGCAGCACCACGATCCACACGACCATGCAGTACGGGCACAGTGCGCGGATGTCGTACAGGCTCGCGAAGATCAGCCAGTGCACGAAGACGACCCCGAACGCCGTGCCCACGTTCATCGCCACCCGGTACCACCGCGGCGGTTCGAACCCGGCCAGCACCGCGACCCCCGTGGTGACCACGACGGAGAAGGCCGCGATGCCCAGCAACGGGTTCGGGAAGCCGAAAGCCTCCGCCTGCGCGCTGTCCATCACCGACCCGCACGACACCACGGGGTTCAGCGAGCACGTCGGCACGTAGGCCGGGTCGCGCAGCTTGGCGATCTTCTCCAGCGCCAGCGCGGCGGCGGCGCCCAGCCCCAGCCCGCCGCCGATGACGTAGAGCCAGGCCAGCCGGGGGTTCATCCGGCCAGGGCCGCGTCGATCTCGGCCCGCAGCTCGCGGTCCACGTCCGGGTAGGTGCCGCCGGTGGGCTCGAACTTCTTGCCGTTGAGGAAGAAGGTCGGCGTGCTGTTCACGCCCAGCGCCTGCCCGTCGGCCAGGTCGCGGTCGATCACGGCCTTGACCTCGGACGAGTCCACGTCGGCGCGGAACTTCGCCAGGTCGAGGCCGATGGACGTGGCGTACTCCTCGAACTTCGCGGTCGCGGCGGCGGCGTCGTCGCTGGTGGCGCGGCCGTTGACGGCCCAGTTCTGGAAGCCGTCGTAGAGCGCGTGGTACATCTCCTTGTACTTGCCCTGCTTGGCGGCGGCCTCGGCGGCCTTCGCGGCGGGCTGCGCCAGCGGGTGCATCTCCAGCGGGTAGTTGCGGGTCACGATCGTGATGCGGCCCTGGTAGTCCTGCTCCAGCTTCTTGGTGATGTTGGCGTAGTAGGCCGCGCACGCCGGGCACTGGTAGTCCAGGAACTCCACGAGCGTGACCTTCCCACCCTCCACAGAGGACAGCGTGTGGGCGCCGGCGGGCACCAGCCGCCCGTCCGGGGCGGCGCCGGCGGAACCGGAGGACCGGTTGGCCAGCAGGACGCCGCCGACCACGGCCGCGGCGACCACGACCACCACGACCGTGAGGATGAGGTTGAGCGACGGGCCGCGGCGCGCGGTCACCGGGTTGTTCTTCGTGCCTGCCATCGAGGTGTTCGCCCCTGTTCGAGAATGCGGTGTGGCCTGGTGGTCGGACCACGACCGCCGGAAGTTCCCGGCGTCACCCGACCGTGGCCACCGGTTCGTGCCTACCAGCACCGGTGTGAGGTCGGGGTGGGGCAGTTCCCGATCAGGTGACGGAGACGGTGAAGGCCGCGGTGCGGAGTGTCCCGCCGTGCGAGAACTCCAGGAACAGGCGGTACTCGCCCCGGTCCGCGAAGACGGCCCGGAAGGTCAGCTCGCCGTTGACCAGGGGCGCGCCGGCCGGTTCCACCGGGTGGAGGTGGGTGGCGGACAGGAGCATGGTGTGGAAGCCCGTCATGTGGCCGTTGGCGCCCAGGTGGGGGTCCAGGGCACGGACGGGGGCGCCGTCCGGGGACTTGATGGCGAACCTCAGGGACTGCGGTTTCATGACCGCCGGGTGTTCGGGGGTGTCGATCCGCTCCACGGTGAAGCCGTCCGGGGTCACGGCCTTCGTGCTGGGTTCGGGGACCGGGACCAGGGAGGTGTCACCGGGGACGCTGAAGGGCACACCGAGGACCACCGGGTGCCGTGGGTCCTTGGTGTCGGTGGGGACGAATTCGGCGAACATGCGGTAGGCGCCCCCGTCCGGGAGGGCCAGGGTGGTGTGCCACGTGTCGCCGACCAGGGTCGGGTGGACGTGCTGGAAGACGTGCATGTCGTCGCGGATCGCGAAGAAGTGCACCTGCTTGGTCTGGTTGTCCAGGAACCGGGTCTGGGGCGTGCCGTCCGGGCCGAGGATGCGGAAGGCCACGGGCACGGCCGGGCGCGCGAGTCGGGGGTGGTGACCCGCTCGAAGCGGTAGCCGCCCTCGGCCTCCGGCAGGCCGTCGCTGTGCGCGGCGGGGACCGGGTCGGGCTGGTGGGTCGAGTGGGCCGGCGCCGGGGCGGGGCGGCCCAGGACGATCGTGGCGGCTGCCGCGACAGCCAGGACCGCGGCGAGGAACGCCCAATCGGTGAACCGGAACGTGCGCATGCTCGCCTCCTTGGCGGCGGACAGCGGGCGGCGGGCGGCGGCCAGCGGGTGGCTCGTCCGCGCGGACCAGCCACCCACCATCGGTCAGAACTGGAGGCTTGGCTCCAGGCGTCGATGTAGCCGGTGTCGGCCTGGTAGACGTCCTGCCGCCAGGGTGGCGGGCGCGTTGCCGGCCACACCGGAGACGGTGACCGACGACGTCACGGCCGCGCCGGCGTCCGGGATCGGGACGTCGGTCGTGTTCTCGAACTTCGCGCCGGGCGGCGGCTCGGTGCCACCCAGGTTGGGCTTGACCACGACCAGGCCCTGTTCGATGCCGTTGACCAGCACGATCCCGCTGGCGAAGTACGGGTAGTTGCTCCACGCCCCGTTGAACTTGGCCTCGTTGCCCGCCGGGTAGATGTCGAAGTACCCGACCTCCGTCAGCTGCGCCGAGGCCACGTTGCCCGCGTCGAGGATGCGCAACCCGGCCTGGTAGTTGGCCTGGTAGCTGTACCGGCCCTTGACGTACTGGTTGTGGTCGATGGCGGTGGCGGGGGAGGCGTAGGTGCCGGTGTGCACGGGGTTGGTCAGGTTCGCCAGGTCCCAGATGTAGGTCTTGGTGCGCTTGTCCGTGCCCGAGGACTCGTCCAGCTCGTCGTCGAGCAGGAAGTACCGATGGCCCTCGGTCAGCCAGCCCTGGTGGGAGTACTGCGAGCCCGAGTAGCCCTTGCGGGACAGCTGGACCGGGTTGGCCTTGTCGGTCACGTCGACGATGGTCAGCGTGTCCTCGTTGGCGTTGAAGCAGATCTCGCGGCCCTGGTACTGGGTGTGGGGTCCGCGGTAGACCACGCACTGCGTGTCGTGGGTGTAGCCGTCCTGGGACACGCAGCCGGCCTTCTTGGGCTGCTTCGGCGTGCGGATGTCCACCATGTGCGGCCCGCCGCTGCACGTGTTGGAGCCGATCGCGTAGGCGTAGCCGGTTTCCTCGTTGATGGCGATGTTGTGCGCCGGCCCGAACTCCTTGTACAGCACGTCCGCGGTGAAGGTCTGCGGCGTGGTGATGGTGCGGAGTCGGGTCAGGTCGAAGACCTGCATGCCGTGGCCGGAGATGAAGTCGGCCACGATGAACGCGTGGTCCTTGTAGACCTTCATGTCCCGCCACGTGCTGCTGCCGCCGTTGGACGGCAGGTTGCCCAGGTACTTCGGGGCGGTCGGGGTGCTGACGTCGACGAACGCCGTGCCGTTGGTGCGGCCGACGATGGCGTACTCCTTGCCGGAGGACGGGTCGGTCCAGCCCCAGATGTCGTTGCCGTTCCCGCCGCCCATGCTCGACAGCGGCAGGACGCTGAGCAGGTCGACGTTCTTGCAGGGGTAGATGTCGGCCTTGCCGTTCACGCACGGCACACCGGCGGCGGTGCCGACGACGGCGTGCCGCTCGGCGGGTTGGTGGTCGGCCAGGAAGGCACGGGCCGCGGCCTGGCCTTCGGGGGTGTCGGGGTCGTGTGCGGACGCGGCTGTCATCGACAGCGCGACCGCGGCGGCCGTGAAGACGGCCAGCCCGGACCAGCGCAGGGATTTCATGCGAACTCCTCACCGGAAATCCCCGGACCGCGGGTGCGGCCCGGGGGCAGGGTTTTCCGATCAGGTTTCGACGTCAGGACCGCCGATCGGGCGGCAACAACCCCCGATCGTCTGGTGGGAGCGGTCCCTCAGCGGCGGCCGGCCTTGGCCAGGGTTTCCTTCAGCACGTGGTACGCGGGCTTCTTGCCGAAGTCGTCCCACATGACCGTGGCCGCGCCCTCGCCCTCGAAGAACACCGGCACCCACGAGTACTTGTCGGTGAAGCCCCAGATCGTGAAGGAGTCGCAGCCCTCCACGGCCAGGCACGCCACCAGGGTGCGGTTGTAGTAGTCGGCCTGCTGCGCCAGCTGGGCCGCGGTGGGCACGCCGTCGGCCGGGAGGTCCATGCGGACGTCCAGCTCGGTGATGGCGGTTTCCAGGCCCAATTCCGAGAAGCGCTTCAGGTTGGCCTCCAGGTCACCCGGGAACCCGTAGCGGGTGCTCAGGTGGGCCTGGGCGGAGAAGCCGTCCACCGGCACGCCCTGGGCCTTCAGCTCCTTGATGAGCGCGTAGTAGGCGTTGCTCTTGGCGTTGACGCCCTCGACGTTGTAGTCGTTGAAGAACAGCTTCGCCTCGGGGTCGGCCTCGTGCGCCCAGCGGAAGGCGTCGGCGATGATGCCGGGGCCCAGTTCGCGGATCCAGATGTTCTCGGTGGTGCGGAGGGCGCCGGAGTCGTTGAAGATCTCGTTGGCGACGTCCCACTGCTGGATCTTGCCCTTGTACCGGCCGACGACCGTCTTGATGTGGTCGCGCAGGATGGTCCGGAGCTCGTCCTTGGTGAAGGTGCCCCCGGTCAGCCAGGCTGGGTTCTGGTTGTGCCACAGCAGCGTGTGGCCGCGCACGACCTGGCGGTTGCGCTGCGCGAACTTCACGATGGCGTCGGCCATCCCGAAGTTGTACTCGTCGCGACCGGGGTGGATGTACTCCCACTTCATCTGGTTCTCGGCGGAGACCGAGTTGAACTCCGCCGCCAGCACCGCGCGGTAGGGCTGGTCGGAGGTGAAGGGGTCGGGGTAGGGCATCTCCTGGTGGTGACCGCCGCCGGCGACGGCGGTGCCGATGAAGAAGCCCTTGGGCGCGGCGTGGCGCAGGGTGTTCTTGCGGGCGTGACCGGCGTCCTCGACCGACGCCTCGTCGGCGGTGGCGGTCAGCGGGGTCAAGAGGGCCAGCGCGGTGAGCGCGGCGGTGGCCAGACGGGTGGTTCTCATGCCGGAGCTTCTCGCTTCCTTGCGACGGCTGTCCGTCGAAACTTTCGCAAGAAGATTGCTAAGTTTCGGTCCTGCGGACCCTAAGCCGCTGGTCGCGCAAGCGTCAAGGTTCGGGACCCCGCAGCCCGGGCGCTAGGCCGGGCGGGTGACACCAGGACCCCTCGGTAACAAGTGCCGTCGCCGATCCCGAAAGCGGTGAGGGAAGCCGCCGCCGATGAGGGGACGTCGCATGTCAGCTGGGAACCGCCGCGGACCGAGACCCAGAGCGCGCGCAGGCGGCGTGCTCCTCGTCGTCCTAGCCCTGATCGGGTTCGGCCTCACGCCACCGGAGCTCTACGGCGGCCGGGTCCGGCCCGCCTCGGCCGGCGACGGCTCGGTCAGCGTCCCCGACCACCCCGAGGGCGCCGCGTTCAACCCCAACCAGCTCAAGGGCATCAAGGCCGCCGACCCCACCGCCGGGGTCAACCTGGTCTCCGCCCCCACCGCGAACAACATGGGCGACGCCCGCCTGTCCTACCCGCTGGAGGTCCCGCCGGGCCGCTCCGGCATGCAGCCCAAGCTCGCCGTCCAGTACAGCTCGGCCGGCGGCAACGGCTGGACCGGCGTCGGCTGGGACCTCGCCCAGGCCCAGATCACGCTGGACACCCGCTGGGGCGTCCCGCGCTACCACGCCGGCCTGGAAACCGAGTCCTACCTGCTCAACGGCGAACAGCTCACCCCGGTGGCGCACCGCGGCGAACTCCAGGCCCGCACCGCCGAGAAGGTCTTCCACACCCGCGTCGAGGGCCGCTTCGACAAGATCGTCCGGCACGGCGACCACCCGACCAACTACTGGTGGGAGGTCACCGACCGCGAGGGCACGAAGTCGACCTTCGGCAACGACCCGAACTCCACCCTCAAGGACGCCGGCGGCAACATCGCGAGCTGGGCGCTGCGGGAAACCCGTGACACCAACGGCAACTTCGTCCGCTACCACAGCGCGAAGGTCGAGGACAACGGCGTCGCCAACGGCTCGGTGCCGGGCAGCAACCTCTACCTGACCAAGATCACCTACACCGGTCACGGCGACACCGAGGGCCGCTACTCGGTCACCTTCCTGCGCGACCGCGACCGCGGCGAGCCCCGCCGCGCCGACGTGCAGATCGACGCCCGCTCGGGCTTCAAGCGCGTCACCGCCGACCTGCTGCGCCGCGTCGAGGTCAAGGTCGACGACACCCTGATCCGCGCCTACGAGCTGGACTACCGGTCGGGCGCGTTCGCCAAGACCCTGCTCGCCTCGGTCAGCCAGTTCGACGCGAACAACGCGAAGTTCAACACCCACACGTTCGACTACTTCGACGACATCCGCGACCAGTCCGGCGCGTACAACGCCTTCGACAACGCCGGCACCTGGGGCATCGGGGACGACGACCTCGGCGTGAACGTCCGCGACGGCGAGGCCAGTGCCCTGTCCGCGACGACGAGCACAAGCGCGGGCGGCCACCTGTACGTGGGCTACAACCCGACCTCGGTCAGCAAGTCCAACTCCGCCGGCGTCAAGGTCGGCTACAACTCCGGTTCCGCCGACGGCCTGCTCGCCCTGGCCGACGTCAACGGCGACAACCTGCCGGACAAGGTGTTCCGCTCCGGCGGCGGCGTGTTCTACCGGGCCAACGAGTCCGGCCCGGACGGCCCCACGAAGTTCGGCGACACCGCGATCCGCCTGACCAACCTGCCCGGCATCTCCACGGAGAAGACCCGTTCCGGCACGGTCGGCATCGAGTCCTACTTCGGCGTGGCCGCGCAGCTGGACTACGTCTCCACCACCACGACGTCCGACCGGTACTTCCTGGACGTCAACGGCGACGGCATCACCGATCTGGTCAACAACGGCGGTGTGCTGTTCGGCCACCTCGACGCCAACGGCCAACCGGCCTACAGCGCGGACAGCGGCGACACCGGCGTCCCGGTCGGCTCCGGCACCGCGTCCGGCACGATCGTCGGCGACCAGACCGCCGAGTTCCAGCGCCAGGTCGACACGTTCCCGCTGCTGGACGGCGTCCGCCGCTGGGTGGCCCCGTTCGACGGCACGGTCCGCGTGGACGGCCGGGTCAAGCTGGTCCAGGACACCAGCCCGGAGCGGGCGGCCTACACGCGCGCCGACGGCGTCCGGGTGACCGTCCAGCACCAGGACACCGAGCTGTGGGCCCAGCGCATCGGCCCGAACGACCACATCGAGTTCGCCCCGACCGGCACCGACAACATCGCCGTGCGCAAGGGCGAGGCGCTGTTCTTCCGCGTCCAGTCCGTGCTCGACGGCATGTACGACACGGTGGCGTGGGACCCGAAGGTCACCTACACCAGCGTCCCGGCGAGCACCGACGCCAACGGCCTGTCCAACGACACCTACCTGGCGTCCCGGGACTTCACCCTCGGCGGCCGGCCCTCGGTCGTCGTCGCCCCGCTGACCGGCACGCTGCACCTGTCCGGTGACGTCACCAAGACCGGCCCGACCACCGACGACGTCACGGTCGTGGTGTCGCGCAACGGCACCGACGTCTACAACCACACCCTCAACCGGGGCAGCGACGGCACGGCGCACGTCGACCTCGACATCCCCGTCACCGCCAACGACACCCTGTCCTGGCGGCTCAAGGTCGACTCGCCGATCGACGCCGGCACGCTGCGCTGGGTCCCGCGCGCCCACTACACGGCCGCGCAGGGCCTGGACTCGGTGGTGGACGACCAGGGCAACCCGATCCTGGTCATCAACCCGCCCTACGACCTGGACATGTACCCGGTCTCGACGCTGACCGCGCCGCAGGCCTCCCACACCGCCACCCAGACCGGCACCATCACCGTGGACCCGGCCCTGGCGTTCGACTTCGCGGGTCAG
Source organism: Saccharothrix sp. CCNWYY140 (assembly GCF_037401995.1). Taxonomy (NCBI): domain Bacteria; kingdom Bacillati; phylum Actinomycetota; class Actinomycetes; order Pseudonocardiales; family Pseudonocardiaceae; genus Saccharothrix; species Saccharothrix sp. CCNWYY140. The sequence continues at coordinate 6,916 of NZ_JBBEGC010000103.1, read as the reverse complement.
GCCCCGAACACCCGCGTGGTCTTCACGGTCAAGAAGCGCGGAGGCCTCCTGGCCAAGCGCGTGATCGACATCGTGAACGGCCAGGTCCCGGCGGACCTGCGGGTCACGGCGGAGGTCACCCAGGGCGACGAGCTGTTCTTCGACTTCGCCACCCTGGACGCCGGCCTGCCGGCGCGTCTGACCAGCCAGTCCGCGTCGATCTCCTACGACGGCTCGAACTTCACGGGCGTCCCCAGCGCGCTGCACGCCTCCGCCGAGCAGGGCGCGTTCGCCCAGCCGTACCGGGGCTGGGGCGCGATCGGGTACCAGGGCAACCGCGACCGGGCCACCCAGCCCATCGTCCGGTCCGACCTGGTCCTGGACGAGAGCTACAAGAACGAGCTGCCCGGCGGCCCGACCGAGGCCGACGTCCCCGGCTTCACCAACGACCCCAAGGTGAAGCAGCCCCGGATCGCGGTGTTCGCGCCGCTCCCGGCCCAGGACCGCTGGGCGGGCGCGGACGACAACACGTGGGTCTCCCGGGACGCCACGGCCAGCTCCCGCATGGGTCTGGACACCATCGACGTCATCAGCGACGGCGACGTGGCCGGCGCCTCGGCGGTGTCGCGGCGCGGTCGGACCCAGCAGATCTCGACCACGTTCGGCGCGAGCATCCCGGGCGTGCCGATCGGGGCGGGCGCGAGCGTGGCCAAGGGCCGCACCACCGGCCAGCTGGACTTCCTCGACCTCAACGGCGACCGGTTCCCCGACGTCGTGGGCTCGGCGGGCGTCCAGTACTCCGACATGACCGGCGGCCTGGGCGAGACCCGGGGCAGCGTCGGCGGCGCGGTGCGCGAGTCGGAGTCGCTGGCCTACGGCGTCAACGCCAACGCCGGCAGCCCCGCCCGCACCAGCGGCAACGCGCGCGGCCAGGACTCGCCGTCGGGCAGCCGCAACGCCAACAGCGCCAAGGCGGGCGTGGAGATGCCCGCGCTGGGCGTGGGCGGCAACGTCGGCGGCGGCGAGTCCGACACCGGCTACGACCTGCTCGACATCAACGGCGACGGCCTGCCGGACAAGGTGTTCGACAACGGCGACGCCGCGCTGAACCTGGGCTACTCCTTCGCCGCGCGCGAGCCGTGGCCCGGCGGCCCGGTCAACGACGGCAAGACCACCAACGCCGGCGTGAACCTGGGCTTCAACACCAACTACTACGGGTTCGCGGGCGGCGTGTCCGCGGCGGTCGGCTCGTCGGTCACCAGCGCCACGCTGCTCGACGTCAACGGCGACGGCCTGGCCGACCGCGTCTTCGCCAACGGCGACCAGCCGGTGGGCGTCGCGATCAACACCGGCAACGGGTTCGGCGCGCCGACCCCGTTCCGCGGCAGCGGCGGGGAGATCGGCAAGGACGAGAACGCCACCCTCGGCGGCGGCGTGTACTTCACGTTCGGGTTCTGCTTCTTCTTCGGCTGCCTGGTGTTCAACCCCGGCGGCGACGTCTCCACCGGCATCGGCCGCGCCGAGGTGGCGCTGCGCGACGTCAACGGTGACGGCTACGCCGACCACGTCCGCTCCACGCGGGACAACGAGTTCGTCGTGGCGGCCAACAAGACCGGGCGCACGAACCTGCTGCGCACCGTGTCCCGGCCGCTGGGCGCGAAGATCGACCTGGACTACACCCGGTCCGGCAACACCACCGACCAGCCCGACTCCAAGTGGGTGCTGTCCCGGTCGACGGTGTTCGACGGGCACCCCGGCGACGGCCAGGACGTGCAGCTGTCCACCTACCGCTACGAGGGCGGCAAGTACGACCGGCTGGAGCGCGAGTTCCTCGGCTACGGCAAGGTCGTCGCCGAGCAGCGGGACGCGGGCGCGGGTGACGCGGTGCTGCGGACGCTGACCGAGGAGTACCGCACCGACACCGTGTACGCGCGGGGCCTGGTGACCCGGTCGGTGACCGCCGACGCGGCGGGCCGGCTGTTCCAGGAGACGGTCAACACCTACCAGCTGCGGGACGTGAACGGCGGTGGCACGGCCAACCCGGCGTCCACCACGGCGACGGTGTTCCCGCTGCTGGCCCGCGTGGACAAGCACTACCACGAGGGCCAGGCCAACCCGGGCAAGTCCACGTACACCGAGATGGCGTACGACGACTACGGCAACCTGATCCGGTCGTTCGACGTGGCCGACAGCGGGTCGGGCGACGACGTGGAGGCCGAGTTCGGCTACACCGCGTCGATCGCGGCCTGCCGGGACCGCAACATCGTCGGCGTGGCGAACCTGGTCCGCGAACACGGGACCAGCCCGCGCACCCTCATGCGGCACCGCGAGTCCACAGTGGACTGCACGTCCGGTGACGTGACGGTGGTCAAGGAGATCCTGCCCGACGGGTCGGCCGCGGTCAGCGACCTGACCTACCACCCCAACGGCAACCTGCGCACCATCACCGGCCCGACGAACAAGAACGGGCAGCGGTACAAGCAGGAGTACGGCTACGACACCGTCGTGGGCGTGCACGTCGAGCACATCAAGGACAGCTTCGGCTACGAGTCCACGGCCACGCACGACATCCGGTTCGGCCTGCCCGACCTGACCATCGACGAGAACCACCAGTCCCTGCGCACGTCCTACGACAGCGTGGGCCGGGTGGACGAGATCGTCGGGCCGTACGAGATCGGCTCCGGCCGGGCGACGATCGACTTCGAGTACCACCCGGAGGCGAGCGTCCCGTACGCGGTCACCCGGCACCTGGACCGCACGGCCACGGGCATCCGCGACGACACGATCGACACCGTCCAGTTCGCCGACGGCCTGGCCCGTCCGGTGCAGAGCAAGCAGGACGGCACGGTCGCGACCGTCGCCGGGGCGAACCCGGCCGACGTGATGGTGGTGTCCGGGCGGGTCACGTTCGACCCGCTGGGCCGGGTGGTCGAGCAGTACTACCCGGTGACCGAGCCGAAGGGCGCGGCCAACACCTCCTTCAACCCCGCGTACGACACCGTGGCCCCGACGAAGCTCGGCTTCGACGTCATGGACCGCAGCGTGAAGTCCGTGCTGCCGGACGGGACGTCCAACGAGCTGGCCTACGGCTTCGGCGTCGACCGGTCGGGCACGACCCGGTTCGAGACGGTCGCCACCGACGCCAACGGCAAGCAGCGCCGCACGTACACCGACGTGCGCGTGCTGACCACGTCGGTGAAGGAGTTCAACGCCGGCACGCCGATCTGGACCAGCTACGGCTACGACCCGATGGGCCAGCTGACCAGCGTCGTGGACGACAAGGGCAACACGACCAAGGCCGAGTACGACAACTTCGGCCGCCGCACGGTCGTGGACAGCCCCGACTCCGGCCGCACCGAGACCCGCTACGACCTGGCGGGCAACAAGACCGCGAAGATCACGGCCAAGCTGCGCGCGGCGGCCAAGGCGGTCGAGTACGACTACGAGTACAACCGCCTGTCGGGCATCCGGTACCCGGTGTTCTCGGGCAACAACGTCACCTACACCTACGGCGGTCCGGGCGCGCCCGACAACGGCGCGGACCGGGTGGTGGCGGTCAAGGACGCCGCCGGCACGGTGACCCGCAAGTACGGGGCGCTGGGCGAGAAGACCAGCGAGACCCGCACGGTCACCGCGCTCGTCACGCCCGCGCGGACCTACACCACCCAGTACCGGTACGACTCGTTCAACCGGGTGCTGGACCTGACCTACCCCGACGGCGAGGTGCTGCGCTACGACTACGACTCCGGCGGCCAGGTCACCCGCGCGACCGGGCGCAAGGCCGGGTTCGACTACCCGTACCTGGCGCGCATGGACTACGACAAGTTCGGTCAGCGGCTGGTGCAGGAGACCGGGACCGGCGTGCGCACCACGTTCGCCTACGACCCGGCCGACCGGCAGCTGAGCAACCTCAAGTCCAAGCTGGCGGACGGCCACCAGTTCCAGGACATCTCCTACGAGTACGACAACGTGGGCAACGTCCTGTCGCTGACCAACACCGTCCCGCTGCCGCACGGCAAGCCGATCGGCGGCCCGAGCAAGCAGACCTACCGCTACGACGACCTGTACCGGCTCACGTCGGCGGGCGGCGAGTACCAGAACAAGGACAACAAGCTCGACCGGTACTCGACGACCCTGGCCTACGACTCCATCCACAACCTGACCAGCAAGAGCCAGCGCCACGAGATCCTGGTCAACCCCGGCACCACGTTGGCTCCGGCCCCGGAGTCGCAGGTCCTGACCGACGACCCGGTCACCGACCCGGTGACGGGCGAGCCGCTGCCGCCGCTGGGCGCGATCGAACCCGAGGACGAGCAGACCTCCCAGACCGAACCGGTCTCCGAGCCCGCTCCGACCACCGCGCCGGCGTACACGCCGATCTCCTACTCGACGTCGACCGACGCCAACGCGCAGGAGCAGAAGAAGACCACCTACGACTACACCTACTCCTACGGCAGCCCCAAACCGCACGCGGCCACGGGCATCGGCCCGATCAACGAGTCCTACGACCCCAACGGCAACCTGGTCGACTCGGTCAACACCCTGCCGCCCGCGCCCGGCAAGCGCCGGCAGCTGGTGTGGGACGAGGAGAACCGGCTCGCCTGCAACCAGGACCACAGCCGCAACAAGACCGTCGCCCAGCACCCGGACACCTGCACCAGTCCCCAGCAGCCGGCGACCGTGCGGTACGTCTACGACGACGAGGGCAACCGGGTCGTCAAGAACGCCGGACCGCAGCACATCTACCCCAACCGGGCGTTCAGCGAGCGCAACGGGACGTCGTTCAAGCACGTGTTCGTCGGTGACACCCGGATCGCCACGAAGACGGTCAAGCCCGACTCCACCTACGAGAACCACCACTTCTACTTCCACGCCGACCACCTCGGGTCGTCCGGCTACGTCACCGACGAGCACGGCAACCTGACCGAGCACACCGAGTACTTCGCCTTCGGCGAGCCGTGGGTGCAGGAACACCCGGCCCAGCCGACGCCGGTCCCGTACCTGTACGGGTCCAAGGAACTGGACGAGGAAACCGGCTTCTACTACTACGGCGCCCGCTACTACAACCCGCGGACGCAGTTGTGGCAGAGTCCGGACCCGATCATCGAGTCCTACTTGGACGGTGCGCCCGGTGGCGGCGTGTACCAGCCATTCAACCTCGCGTCTTACACGTACGGTCGCAACAACCCGGTGAAGTTCACGGATCCGGACGGTCGGTACGTGGAGAGCGCGTGGGACGCCATCAGCCTGGGTATCGGCGTGGCGAGCTTCGTGCAGAACGTGCGAGAGGGCAACGGCTGGGGTGCCGCACTCGACGCGGTCGGCATCGTCGCCGATGGTGCCGCCTTGGTGCTGCCGGTCGTCCCAGGTGGCGCGGGTGCCTTGATCAAGGCGGGTCGCGCCGCGGAGAAGGGCGTGGAGGTCGTCAAGGCCGCCGACCGGGCCCGAGACGCCGAACGAGCGCTGCAAGGCGCAAGGGCGGCGGACAAGGGCGGCGACGCGGCCAAGGCCGCCCGCAATACGTCCGTGCCCTGTGCAGTGCCCAACAGCTTCACACCGGACACCCCGGTGCTGATGGCCGACGGCACGCACAAGCCGATCAGCGAGGTCGAGGTCGGCGACGTCGTCCTCGCCACCGACCCTGAAACGGGGGTCACGGAGGCCCGTCCGGTCACCGACCTGATCGTCGGCGACGGCTCGAAGGACCTGGTGGAGATCACGGTCGACACCGGGACCGGCAAGGGCACCGTCATCGCCACCGACGGCCACCCGTTCTGGTCGGTCGACCTGAACTCGTGGGTCGACGCCGGTCAGCTCGAGGTCGGGACGCTCCTGCGCACCGGCAGCGGCACGTACGTCCAGGTGGTGGCGGTCCGGGCGTGGACCCAGGCACAGCGGGTGCACAACCTGACCGTCGAGGGCCTGCACACGTACTTCGTGGCAGCAGGTGCCGCAGACCTCCTCGTCCACAACTGCGGCGGCCCGGTCATCCGCAACAAGCACCTGGCCGGCAAGACCCACCCGAAGACCGGCGTGCCCTTCGACAAGAACGGCTTCCCGGACTTCTCCAAGTGGCGCCACCCGAAGGTGCCGGACGTGCGCATCAAGCTCACCGGCAACCGAAAGCTGGACGAGAAGCTGGCCAACGAGGCAGCAGGCCTGAAGAACACCCCGAAGGACTACACCTGGCACCACCACCAGGACAGTGGTCGAATGCAGTTGATCCGCCAGGACGTCCACAGCGCCACAGGCCACACAGGAGGGCACGCGTTGAAGACGCATGAGTGACCCGTTCTGGGAGGAGGACCCGTACTACACGGGTCCTCCTCTGACCGAGGACCTGGTCCGCGGGGCCGAGACGTCTCTGGGCGTCCGCCTCCCGCGGGCCTACCTCGGGCTGTTGGCACGACGCAACGGCGGCACCCCTCGCCGCCGTTGCGTCTTCACCCCTTTCCCGACGTCCTGGGCTCCCGACCATTTCGAGATCCGGGGGTTGCGGGGGATCGGGGGGAAGTGGGGGATCGACTCGCCTGACCTGGGGAGTCGGTACATGGTGGAGGAGTGGGGGTACCCGGATGTCGGGGTGGTGATCTGCCAGCTGCCTTCGGCGGGGCACGACACGGTGATGCTGGACTACCGCGATTGTGGGCCGGAGGGCGAGCCGGCGGTCGTGTACGTGGACGAGGACCGCGTGCCTCGACGGGTAGCGGACACGTTCGCCCAATTCACCACCACCTTGAGAACCTGCCCCGACTAACCCCAACGCCCCCCACAGCCCGCCACGCGCCCTTCGCGCCCGCAGCCCGCCACGCGCCCTTCGCGCCCGCAGGGCGCCACGAAGCTCGCGCAGCAGACCTCCGAACTTGGGCTTCTTCCGTCATCCCCGTATGGCCTGCCCGAAGGGCTACCACAGATTTCCCCGGGTGCAGCCGAAAGT
>NZ_JBBEGC010000102.1:0-26906 GCF_037401995.1 Saccharothrix sp. CCNWYY140 | reverse complement strand
GGAAATCTGTGGTAGCCCTTCGGGCAGGCCATACGGGGATGACACAAGCAAGAAGCCCAAGTTGAGTTGTGTCCTCCTCGGTGGACTGCCGCTTGCCGGCTCCGCCGAAGAACCCGCGCTGCGCGCGGTGTGGGTGGTGGTGGCGGTGGTGCTGGCCGTATATGCAGCGGTTCCCCGGCCGGCGGAGGCGTTGCCGGACGGGGAACCGCTTTTCAGGGTTGGGGTGTCACGGGGTCAGGAGCAGGCCGTGCCGTTCAGCGTCGCTGCTGAGAACGGGGGCGTTGTTCCGTTGTAGTTCGCGTTGTAGCCGACGGTCGTTTGACCGCCGGTCGCGAGCGTGCCGTTCCAGGACGCGTTGGTCACCCGGACTGTGTCGCCGGTGTCGGTCCACGTCCCGTTCCAACCCTGTGTGACGGACACTCCCGGGGCCGAGAACGTGAGGACCCATCCGTCGATCGACGGTCCCCGGTTCCCTATCACGATCTCGCCGGTGTATCCGCCCGACCACTGGCTGACCACGCGGTGGGTCACCGTGCAGCCGTTGCCGGGGTTGTTGTTGCTCGTCGTTGTAGTTGTCGTTGTTGTTGTTGTCGGGCCGGCTGCGATGGCCAGGTCGTAGGCCCGTTGGGGTACGAACTGGCCGGCCGGGGCCAGGCAGCCGTCGGCCTCGCCGGGTAGCTTGACCCACAGGAAGGCGGCGATGGCGCTGTCGCCCGTGTTGGTCGTGCTGGGGGTGCCGATCGCGCGACCGGGCGGGTCGCACCACTCGGTCCCCTGTGGACCCTTGCCGTTGCGGCTCGTGTCGACGACAGCCTTGAGCCTGCTGTCGCCCAGCTGGCCCAGGATGGCCTTGGCGTAGGCGACCTCGTCGGACGTCCACCGGTAGTTCGAGACGTTCAGCGAGATGCCGTCGGCGATGTTCGACACGTCCGCCGCCCGGAGCCTGGACGCCGCTTCCGAGGCGCTCAGCCACGCCGAGTTGCCGATGTCCAGGTACACCTTGGCCTGCGTCGAACCGGACTTGAGCTTCCGGCCCGCGTAGGCCAGCGACGCGCGGGTCTCGCTCTGCTGCTGCTGGCTCTGGCAGTTGGTCATGATCGGCAGGACGTCCGGCTCGAGCACGATCGTCGCCGGACGGCCCGCCAGGCCCGCCGCCACCTCGTCCACCCAGGCGCGGTACGCCGAGTGGGAGGGTGCGCCGCCGCCGCTGGCGCCGCCGCAGTCCCGGTTGGGGACGTTGTAGACCACCAGGATCGGGATCTTGCCCGCCGAGGCCGCCGCACCCACGAACGAGCTGACCTCACCGCGGACGGTGGAGGTGTTCGTCGTGGTGTACCAGCGGGCCTGGGGGACCGAGGCGATCCGATCGCGGATGACCGGTGCCCGTGAGTCGCCGGGGTTGGCGGCGACCCACTTCGCGCTCGAACTGGCCGGGTCGACGTAGAACGCCGAGTCGGCCGCGGTGGCCGTGGCGCTCACGGAGAGCGCCACGGCACCGGACACGAGCGCGATCGCCAGGACCGCGGTCGCCGTCTTCCTCATCGTCGTGTTCCTTAGAGGGCCGGGTAGGCGTTCTGCACGAGGGACGAGAAACCGGCCGGGAACCACGAGCCGGCGTGCGGCGCGCCCGGCATGGCGCCGGTCAGGTTGCCGCCGTTGGCCTGCTGGTCGCCGCGGTAGTTCGGGTCGCACATCGGGTCGTGCTGCTTGCCCTCTTCGTTCGGGCCGTCGGTCTTGGTCGCGATGCCGTCGGACTCACCCGGGGGCTTGACCCAGATGTAGGCGTCGAAACCGGTGCGCGGAGCGGCCGTGGGTCGGGCGCCGATGCCCGCGGCGGCCTGGTTGCACCAGTTGCCGCGGTGCAGCTTGCGGTCGATGCGGCCGGAGTTGACGTACGCGTCCGCCGTGGTGCCGCTCGCGCCGCTGGGCCGGTTGGGGCCGCCCCAGCCGTTGCGGGAGGTGTCGATCATCATGCCGATGGTGCTCGGGAAGCCCGCGGCGATGAACCGGTTGCGCATCTCCGTGCCGAAGTCGGCCTCGTCGAAGTACGGGTTCCACTGGTAGTAGTTCGCCGCCTGCAACTGGGTGCCGTTGATGTTCAGCGACGGGTCGGGCAGGTGGATCTCGTCGGTCGGCGAGGTGTTGGCCATGTTCGACACGAAGCCGTCGACGCTGTTGACGCCCTTGGTGGTGCCCTTGATCGTGTTGGAGATCAGCGTCACCGCCGGGCCCATGTTGGAGCTCCAGCCCAGCCACCCGGAGTGGGCGATGTCCACGTAGTTGTAGACGTTCGGGATCGCGCTGAGCTTGTTCAGGGCGTACTGGATGCCCTGGACGTAGGCGCCGCTGGAGTTGGCCTCCGCGCACTTGGGCTTGGCCAGGTTGGTGACCAGGTTGGGCAGCGAGTCGGGCTCGACGATGTTGACGATCCGCAGGCTGCTGTACTTCGGGTCGGCCAGGATCGCCGCGATCGGGTCGATGTACTCGGCCTTGTAGCGGGCCAGGCCGTTCTCGCTGACCTTGAGCTCGCCGTTGGAGGCCAGCGCCGCGCAGTCGCGGTTGGGCAGGTCGTAGACCACGACCTGGATCACCACGGGCGTGGTGCCGCCGGCGGCCTGCCGCAGCGCCTCGTCCAGGTGGCCCCGCAGGCCGCGGCCGGCGGTGATGGCGCCGATGCGGTCCATCCACACGGCGGTGGAGTACTGGGCGACCTTGCGCATCGCGGTGCCCAGGGTGCCGCCGGTGGCGTCGGCCGTGGCGTTGACGTTGGCGACGAAGTCCGGGTTGATGTAACCCTTGGCGCCCACGTACGGGTTGTCCACGTGCACGCCGGGGTCCGGCGGGTTGCTGTCCGTGGTCGTCGTCGTGGTCGTGGTGGTGGTCGTCGTCGTGGTGGTCGTCGTCGTGGTGGTGGTTTGGTCACCGCCACACGTGACACCGTTGAGCTTGAACGACGTGGGAGCGGCGTTCGAGCCCGAGTAGGAGCCGTTGAAACCGAAGCTCGCGCTCCCGCCCGAGGGCAGCGAACGCGCCCAGTCGGGGTTCTTCGCGGTCACGTGCTGGCCGGACTGGGCGAAGGTCGCACTCCACCCCTGGGTGACCTTCTGGTTGCCCGGGAAGTCCCACTCGAGGGTCCACCCGTTGGAGATCGCGTCCCCGGTGTTCTTGACCGTGATGTTGGCCGTGAAGCCGGAGTCCCACTGGTTCACCTGGTAGTCGACCGCACACGCGGGAGCCGCGCCGGCCGTGGACGTTCCCAGGACCAGCAGCCCCGAAGCCAGGGTCAGGGCGGCGGCAGCGGCGCCGCCGCGGGCCAGAGTCGTTGGTTTCATTCAGGGTCCTCGTAGCGTCGTTGCTGTGTAGAGGTACGGGTACAGCTGGTCTGGGAGCGCTCCCAGACGTCCGGTCGGACAAGCTTCGCGCACACACCGGAATGCGCCCACCGCGGCGGTCTCGGGCGGCGGGGCCGTGGTTGGACGACCCCTGCGAAAAATCGACTTCGGCGCCAATGTAGCCACGCCGCGACGAGGGAGTCAATCGCTCGCAAGCTGCTAAAAATGTTAGCGCTAACTTTAGCTGGTTCACATTGACGAAACGTGCCTGGTCAGCCCGAAGGCCTTCCACGTGGGAAATGGGAGCGCTCTCTGGCTTGTCGTGGACTGTTCGGGCTAAGCGCCGCAGCCGGGTACTGAAGCGCTCTTGTGAGCGCCCACATGGGCTGTCACACTTCCGAGTCGACAGGTCCCGGGAGCCCGCCGCCCCGGGCATTTCGCCGTTGTTTGGGGAAAGCGGGGAACATGCGTCCGACATCGAGGTCGGTACCGGCGGCCTTGGCCGCACTGGCGGCACTGGTCCTGACCGCGACCGGGCTGAACGCGGTCGTGGCACCGACACCGGCCAAGGCCGACAACCCGATCGTGCAACACCTCTACACCGCGGACCCGGCGCCACTGGTCCACAACGGGCGGGTCTACCTCTACACCGGGCACGACGAGGATGGCTCGACCTGGTTCACCATGAAGGACTGGCGCGTCTGGTCCTCGGCCGACATGGTCAACTGGACCGACCACGGCTCGCCCATGAGCATCGCGACCTTCAGCTGGGCGTCCAAGGACGCCTGGGCGGGCCAGGCCATCGAGCGAAACGGCAAGTTCTACTGGTACGTGCCGGTCGTCAACCGCGCCACCGGCCGCATGGCCATCGGCGTGGGCGTCGCCGACAGCCCCACCGGCCCCTTCCGCGACGCCCTGGGCCGACCGCTGGTGGAGAACGGCGAGATCGACCCGTCGGTCATGATCGACGACAACGGCCAGGCGTACCTGTACTGGGGCAACCCGAACCTGTGGTACGTCCGGCTCAACGCGGACATGATCTCCTTCAGCGGCGGCCCGACCCAGATCCCGCTCACCACGGCGGGCTTCGGCACCCGGACCGGAGACGCCGCCCGGCCGACCCTCTACGAGGAAGGCCCGTGGGTCTACAAGCGCAACGGCTTGTACTACAACGTCTTCGCGGCCAAGTGCTGCTCGGAGTTCATCGCCTACTCGACGTCCCCCGGCCCCACCGGACCGTGGACCTACCGCGGCACGATCATGCCCACCCAGGGCAGCAGCTTCACCAACCACGCCGGGATCATCGACTTCAAGGGCAGCTCGTACTTCTTCTACCACAACGGCGCCCTGCCCAACGGCGGCGGTTTCACCCGCTCGGTGGCGGTGGAGAAGTTCAGCTACAACGCCGACGGCTCCATCCCGACCATCAACATGACCTCCGCCGGGGTCCCGCCCGCCGACATCCTGAACCCGTACGTGCGGCAGGAAGCCGAGACGATCGCCTGGGGCAGCGGGATCGAGACCGAGCCCGCCGGTGAGGGCGGCATGAACATCGGCTGGATCGAGAACGGCGACTGGATCAAGGTCAAGAACGTCGCCTTCGGCGCCGGCGCGAGGTCGTTCACCGCCCGCGTGGCCTCGACGGTGGCGGGCGCCTCCGTGGAGGTCCGGACCGGCAGCCAGACGGGGACCGTGGTGGGGCGCTGCACCGTGCCGAACACCGGCGGGTGGCAGAACTGGACGACCGTGACCTGCCCGGTGAGCGGGTTGACCGGCACCCGTGACCTGTACTTCCGGTTCGCCGGGGGCAGCGGCTACCTGCTCAACATGAACTGGTGGCAGTTCACCGCCTGACCCGAGGACATCCCTGCCGCGGATGCGGCGGCAGGGACCAGTGCCCACCCCGCTCCCGTGTCGACGGGAGCGGGGTGGGCACTTTTGTCATCAGGGGTTAGATGAACCGCCACAGGTGGTCGTTGGTGCCGTTGTCGTCCCACAGCACGACCTGGGCACCGCGGGCGGTGGACGAGAGGGCCAGGACACGGCCACCGTTGCCGCACTGCACGCGGAAGTAGCCGTTCGCCCCGTACCGCAGCCGCCACCGGTGGTCGGTCGTGCCGTTGTCGGACCATTGCACCACGCGGGCGCCGTTGGCGTTCGCCGCGTTCTCCACGCCCAACACCTTGCCGCTGTGGGAGTTCCGCAGCCGGAACCAGCCGTCCGGGTCCAGCACGGCGGTCCACAGGTGGTCCGCGGTGCCGTTGTCGTCCCACTGCACCACCAAGCCACCGTCCGCAGTGGACATGTTCTGCACACCCAGGACAAGGCCGCTGGCCAGGTTCTGCACGCGCCGGGCGCCGGTGGGCACGAACCGCCAGCGGTTGTCGGCGGTGCCGTTGTCCGGATCCTGCACCGCCTGCGCACCCGCCGCGGTCGAACCGTTCAGGATGCCCAGGAGCTTGGCGCTGTTGCCGTTGCGGATCTTGTGGGTGCCGTCGCCGTTGTCGACGATGGTCCACTTGTGGTCCGCGGTGCCGGTGTCGCTCCACTGGAGAACGCGCGCGTTGTCCGCAGTGGACATGTTCTCCACGCCCAACACCTTGCTGCTGTTGAGGTTCCGCAGCTTCACGGTGCCGCCATCGGAAGGCACCAGCTCCCAGTTGTGGTCGGCGGTTCCGGTGTCGTTCCACTGCAACGCCAGGCCACCGTCCGCGGTGGACATGTTCTGCACGCCCAGGACCAGGCCGGTGCCCGCGTTGAACAGCCGGTAGCCCCTCGCCGATCCACCGGACGAGCCGCTGGTGCTCCAGTAGACGGTGTAGTTGTGACCGTGAGCGTCGTAGAACGGCCCGAGGTTGACCGTCGCCCCGTCGGCACGCGCGGTGAAGGCCAAGCCCGACGTGCGGGTGATGGACGAGGTGTCCAGCACGGGCAGCCTGCTCAACGCGGTGTTGCCGTAGTTGCCCGACAGCACGACCGGCCCGTAGGTGACGGCGACGACGGCCGGGTTGTCGTTGGAGGGCTTCACCGCGACCTGCATCGGCAGCCGGACGGTGACCACGTCACCGGACGTCCACGACCGGTTCAGCTCGGCGTACGTGCCGGGCGATGCGGTCACGCCCTGGGCGACGCCGTTCACGCTGATCGTGGCCCCGCTGGTCCACGCCGGGATGCGCAGGCGCATGGTCCACGTCCCGCCCGCGCTGCCGGTCACGGTCAACGTGGTGGTGTCCGACACCGGGAAGGTCGTCGCCTGCGTGACGGTGATCCCCCGCTGCGCCCACGTCAGCACCGACGGCGTGTACAGGTTCACCGTCAACGTGGTGCCGTTGTGGAAGTAGACCGAGTTCGCCAACGCCGTGTTGACCTCCAGCGCGGTCCCCTGGCAGCACCAGAACGTGCCGTAGTCGGTGCTCCAGTTGCCGCCGCCCCACGCGGGACCGGTGTTGCCGCGCCGGTGCCCGGGGTTGAGGCCGGTGAAGTAGCAGATGTGCCCGTGCGGGTCGGCCGTGTTCTGCTGACCGATGAGGTGGTTGAGCAACGCCCGCTCGTAGAAGTCGAAGTAGGCGGCGTTGTTCGGGTCGAGCAGCCACAGCTCGCGGGTCAGCTTGAGCATGTTGTAGGTGTTGCACGCCTCGCACGTGTCGGTGTTCAGGTACGCGGCGATGGCGTTGGGCCTGCGGAAGTGCTCGGCCTGGCTGTTGCCGCCGATGACGTAGGTGTGCGCGGCCACGGTGATGTTCCACGCGTTGGTCGCGATGTCGCGGTACCGGGTGGTGCCCGTGGCCTTGTACTCGCGCGCCGCGCCGATCCACTTCGGCACCTGCGTATTGGCGTGCAGCCCGTCGAGCCGGTCCAGGTTGCCCGCCAACGGGTCGAACACGGCGGCGTGGTCGAACCGCTGCGCCGCCGTGAGCCACCGGGAGTCCCCGGTCTGCTGGTACAGGTCGGTCAGCACCGCGTTCATGCCGCCGAACTCCGTGCCCAGCACGCGCTGCATCACGCTGTAGGACAGCCGGGCGGTGCGCCAGTCCACCCAGCCGGCGAACCGCAGCAGCACGTCCCGCGCCTGGGTGTTGCCGATGTGGCGCCACACGTCCAGCAGGCCCGCCAGCGTCTTGTGCAGCGAGTAGTACGACACCGACTTGGGCGAGCCCGCCTCCATCGCGTCGAAGTCGGACTCCGGGAAACCGGACAGGTAGCCGGTGTTGAACCCGGCCGCCGCGTTGTTGGCCTGGCACTTGGCCAGCTCGGCGACCATGTAGTTGGCCCGGTCGCGGCACGTGGTGTCGCCCAGCACGGCCCAGGCCTGCGCCCACGCGCTGAGGAAGTGGCCCTGGCTGTGGGTGCGGAACGGGAAGTCCGGCGCTTCCCACCCGCCCAACGGCGCCGCGCCGGCCGTGGACAGCCGGTGGTTGGCGCGGAAGTTGTACAGCAGCCGGTTGACGTCGATGAACTTCAGGTACGTCAGCGTCCGGCTCTGGTTCTCCATCCACCGGCCGGTGGTCAGCCGCACCTCGCCGAGGTCGAACGGGTGGGCCGACACGCCGAGGTCGCTCCGGACCGGCGGCACGCTCGCCGCCGCGGCGGACCCGGGGACCAGGCCCGGCACGGTTGTCGCGACCGCCGCGACCCCGACGGCTTGCAGGACAGTACGACGGTTCAGCGATGACGACATGCGGCGCTCCAATGCGTCGGGTCCTGGGCAGCAAGGTAGCCACCCGCCGAGCGCGGAGTCAACGCCCAATGTTCGCGCTCACAACGAGAAATGCCAGCTCAGGTGCCAAGCAAGACGGCAATCGGCGGATTGTTGTGAGCGCGAACATTGGTGCGTGCTAGAGCGCGGTGAGGCGGAACCCGGCCAGGCGGAAGTCGCCGTGCAGGGTCAGCCACAGGTCCTGGACCCCGGCCGCCACCGCCTCCGGGAGGTCCGCCGCGACCGTCGTCCAGTGGTAGGCGTCGCCCGTGGTCGGCACGTCGAGGACCGCCAGGGAGCGGTCGGCCAACCGGAACTCCAGCCGGGCCTCTCCCCCGCCGCCCGCCCGTGCCACCTCGGCCTCGACCCGCACGGCACCGGTGAGGTCGGACGCCCGGAACAGCAGGGTCGCCGGGTGTTCCGGCGCCGTCGGGGCGACCGCGTCGCCGCTCTCCCGGGTGGCGTCCACCAGGGTCGCGTTCGCGTAGTCGTCGAAGTCCACCGCCGAGGTGCGGTGGCCGACCACGCGGCGCGGGGCCGGCGGCGGACCGGTCACGGTGAGGGTGGCGGTCAGCCGGGCGTCCTCCGCCGACCGGGCCGCCACGATCTCGTACACGCCCGGGTCTACCGTGAAGGCGCCGGTGGCCACGTCCCAGTGCGCCAGGCGGTCCACCGGCAGGTCGAAGGACAGCGGCCGGCTCTCGCCCGGGGCCAGGGTCAGCTTGCGGAAGTCGACCAGGCGCAGCCGCGGGGCCTCGTAGCGCGGGTTCACCTCGCGGACGTAGAGCTGGACCACCTCGCTGCCCGACCGGGACCCGGTGTTGGTCACCGTCAACGAGACCTCGACCCGACCGTCCGCGCCTACCTCCACAGTGGACAGACCGAGGTCGTCGTAGGCGAAGTCGGTGTAGGACAGGCCGTGGCCGAACGGGTAGAGCGGCGCGGCGCGGTGGTACTGGTAGGTCCAGCCCGCCTTCACGATGTCGTAGTCCAGCGGGTCGGGCAGGGTGTCGTCGGCCCGGTACCAGGTCTGCGGGAGGCGACCCGACGGCTCGGCGTCGCCGTGCAGGACGGCCGCCAGCGCGCGGCCCGATTCCTGCCCGCCGTGGGAAGTCCACACCACGGCGGGCAGGTGGTCTTCGGCCCAGTCCACCGCGTACGGGTAGCTGCTCATGACGACCAGGGCCGTCTCGGGCCGCTCCTCGGCCACCGCGCGCAGCAGGGCTTCCTGCGTCTCGGGCAGCGTGATCCCGGTGCGGTCCTCGGTCTCGCGGCCGTTGATCAGCGGGTGGTTGCCCAGGACGACGATCGCCACGTCGGCGGCGGCAGCGGCGGCACGGGCCTCGCCGACGCCGTCGCGCAGCAGCTCGCGGTGCCAGCGCTCGGCGGTCTCGGGCGTCTCGGCGGTGGTCTCGACCCGCCCGTCCTCGCCCAGGACCGCGTACCGGCCGGTCATGACGTTGCGCAGCAGCACGGTGTCGCCGTCGACGGCGGGGTCGGGCTCCAGCCGGAAGGTCTGGTGCACGAACCAGAACTTGATCACGTCCTTGTCGAGGGCCACCACGTCGCCCTCCGCGCCCAGGTAGCGGCCGGTCTCCGCGCAGCGCAGGGTCAGCACGCCATCGCCCCACTCGACGACGTCGAAGGACGTGCCACCCAGCATCTCGCCGGTGCTGCGCGAGCGCAGGGCGATGCGGTCCGAGCCCTCCACGCACACCACCTCGCCGCCGCGGTCGCGCAGGCCCGCCGCCACGGTGACCTGGTAGGGCATGGTGCCGCTGTACCAGTCCTCGAACAGCGCGTCGGACAGCGGGCCGATCACGGCCACGCGCGGCGTGCGGAACCCGTCCAGCGGCAGCAGGCCGTCGTTCTTGAGCAGCACCACCGACTCCGCGGCGGCGCGCGCGGCCAGCGCCCGGTGCTCGGGGTGGTCGATCACCTCGGGGCCGATGCCCGCGTACGGGTCCAGGTCCGGGTCGAACTCGCCCAGGCGGAAGCGGATCGCCAGCTGCCGGCGCACGGCGCGGTCGATGTCGGCCTGGTCGATCAGGCCGCGCTCCAACGCCTCCCGCAACCGGCCGATCGGGATTCCGCTGTCCTCGCCGTGGTCGGTGAAGCTGTCGATGCCGGCCTTGAGCGCGGCGGCGTGCGACTCGGCGTGGTCGTCGTAGTAGTGCTCCGGGTCGACCAGGTTGGACGGGGCCTCGGCGTCGCTGACGACGAACAGCTCGTGTCCGGTGCCCTCGGCCCAGCGCCGCAGCTCGGTCTCCAGCAGCGGGCTGACGTGGCACGGGCGGCCGTTGACCAGGTTGTAGGCGGCCATCGCGCCGGTCGCCGCGCCGGAGGCCACCACCGGGCGGAACGCGGCCAGGTCGTACTCGTGCAGCACGCGCGGCCGGACGCCGGAGGAGGTCAGGCAGCGGTCGTCCTCGTTGTTGTAGGCCAGGAAGTGCTTGAGCACCGGGGCCGCGCGCAGGTACCGCGGGTCGTCGCCCTTCAGGCCGCGGCAGAAGGCCTCGCCGAGCCGCGCGGTGTGCAGCGGGTCCTCGGAGTAGCCCTCCTCGTTGCGGCCCCACCGGGGGTCGCGCAGCAGGTTGAGCACCGGGGCCCAGGCCTGGAGGCTGTTGACGCCGGACCCGATGACGGGCGGGCGGTGGTAGTGGAAGGCCCGCAGCTCGACCGAGGTGACCTCGGCGACCTGGCGCACCAGCTCCTCGTCCCAGGTGGCGCCGAGCCCGACGGCCTGCGGGAACACCGTGGCCGGGCCGAGCCACGCCACGCCGTGGAGGGCTTCGCTGCCGGTGCGGAACGCGGCCACGCCCAGGCGCGGGACGGCGGGCGAGTACTGGTGCAGCATCGCGAGCCGCTCGTCGGGGGTGAGCCGCGCGAGCAGGTCGTCGACGCGCTTGTCCAGCGGCAGGGCGGGATCGCGGAAGGGCAGCCGCTCGGGAGCGGACACGGACGAGGCACTCACGTGGCAAAGACCCTTCGGGTTGAGTTCAGTGAAGCGCTTCGACGATGGCATGAGCACACATGTGTGTCAATTGGTCATGCAGGGCAACATTTTTTCGCAAACTGCCCCTTGCCGTGGCGTGGGTCACGCCCTAGTCTCGCCCCATCGTTCAAGCGCTTCGACAAGGCATCACCGCTTCGACACTCACTTCAACGGAGAAGGGCAGCCCCGCATGGGTATCGAGTTGAACCGCAGGAGGTTCCTGGGCATCACCGCCTCGGTCGCGGGCATCGCGGCGGCGGAGGGCCTGCTGACCGCGTGCGGCGGTGGCGGCGGCCAGCGGGCGGTCGGTGCGAACGGCGAGGCCCTCAAGGCGGCGCTGCCCGACTACGTGCCGAGCGCGCTCCTCAAGCCGGACATCCCCTCTGTGGCCGGCGGCCCGGACGTGCTGACCGACCCGGGGTTCCTGACCTACCCGTCCAACCGGGTGGCGACCGTGTCGGGCGTCCCGGGCAACGGCGGCAGGTACTCGGCCGTGACCCCGCTGTGGGGCACCGTCCCGCCCGCGGACAACCAGTTCTACCAGGCGATGAACAAGGCCCTGGGCGTCACGCTGGACATGAAGCCGGCCGACGGCAACAACTACGCCACCATCGTGCCGACCATGACCGCCGCGAAGAAGCTGCCGGACTGGATCCAGCTGCCGCTGTGGTGGGGCTCCAGCTTCAACCTCGGTGGGCTGGCCGGGACGCAGCTGGCGGACCTGACCCCGTACCTGGCCGGCGACAAGGTCAAGAAGTACCCCAACCTCGCGGCCCTGCCCACCGGCGCCTGGCGGGCGGGCGCCTGGGGCGACAAGCTGTACGGCATCCCGACGTCGTCGACGGGCTTCTCGATCGCCGGGACGACGTTCTACCGGCGGGACATCTTCGAGGCCAAGGGCATCACCGCCGACCAGGTCAAGTCCGCCGAGGACCTGATGAACCTGGGCAAGGAGCTGACCGACCCCAAGGCCGGCGTGTGGGCCTTCGACGACGTCTACCGCTACATCTACACCCACTTCGGCGCGCCCCTGAAGTGGCGGGTCGACAACGGCAAGCTCGTCCACGTGTACGAGACCGAGGAGTGGTTGGCGGCGGTGGACTGGTGCTACCGGCTCGCCAAGTCGGGGTACATGCACCCGGACGCGCTGGCGGGCGACAACGCCAACGCCGGCACCCGGTTCTACGGCGGGAAGACGCTGATCGGCGGCGGCGGCCTGGGCACGTGGAACCTGGCCGACCACCTGTCGGGCACCGCGGCGAACCCGAACTACCGGCGCGGCGCGTTCGACGTCTTCGCCGCGGACGGCAAGAGCAAGCCCGTCGTGTACATGGGCGAGGGCGCGCGGATGCACAGCTTCCTCAACATCAACCTCAAGCCCGAGCAGATCGAGGAACTGCTGGCGGTCGCCAACTACCTCGCCGCGCCCTACGGGTCGGTGGAGTACACGCTGGTCAACTTCGGTGTCGAGGGCGTGCACCACACGGTCGACAACGGCGTGCTGAGGGCCACGGAGGCGGGCCAGAAGGAGGTCCAGGCTACGACCTACCCGTTCCTGGCCTCGCCGGGCAGCATCGTCCAGAACCTCGGCGCGGACCAGGTCACCAAGGACTACACGGCCTGGCAGGCGGCCAACGTGAAGGCGCTGACCAAGCCCGTGTTCTGGAGCATGAACGTCAGCATGCCGCAGGCCCAGTCCACCGCGGACGCCGCGCAGCAGGTCGAGGACACCCTCAAGGACTGCTACCACGGCAAGAAGACGGTCGACGACGTGAAGGCCGCGGTGGCGAGCTGGAAGTCCGGTGGCGGTGATCGCCTCAAGCAGTGGATGACCGAGAACGTGCTCGACAAGTTCGGCACCGGCCAGTGACGGCGCCACGCACGCAGCGGTCCGGGACCGGGTGGCGGGTCAGGCTGCGCCGGGACCGGTCGCTGCTGCTCATGACGTTACCGGCCGTGCTGCTGCTGGTCGTGTTCAACTACGTGCCGCTGTTCGGGCTGGTCACCGCCTTCCAGGAGTACGACCCGCTGATCGGCGTGTGGTACAGCGAGTGGGCGGGGCTCTACCAGTTCGAGCGGCTGTTCGCCGACCCGCTGTTCTGGGGCGCGCTGACCAACACCCTCTACCTCAGCTTCGTCCAGCTCGTGCTGTTCTTCCCGATCCCGATCGCCTTGGCGCTGCTGCTGAACTCCGTGCTCAGCACGCGGGTGAAGAACTTCATCCAGTCCGTGGTCTACCTGCCGCACTTCTTCTCGTGGGTGCTGGCCATCACGATCTTCCAGCAGATGCTCGGCGGTGCGGGCGCGCTCAACCAGTTCCTGCGCAGCAACGACCTGGCCACCTGGGACGTGATGACCAACCCGGACACCTTCGCGCTGCTGGTGACCGCGCAGGTGATCTGGAAGGAGGCCGGCTGGGGGATCATCGTGTTCCTCGCCGCGCTGGCCGCCATCAACACCGACCTCTACGAGGCGGCGGCGGCCGACGGCGCGGGGCGGTGGCGGCGGCTGTGGCACATCACCCTGCCCGGCCTGCGCGGGGTGATCGTGCTGATGCTGGTGCTGCGCCTGGGCAACGCGCTGACGGTGGGCTTCGAACAGCTGCTCATCCAACGCGACGCGGTCGGCCACGACACGGCCGACGTGCTGGACACCTTCTCGTTCTACTACGGCATCGCCACCGGCGATTACAGCTACGGCGCGGCGGCGGGGCTGTTCAAGAGCGTCATCTCGCTGCTGATGATCTGGGGCGCCAACAAGCTGGCACACGCCTTCGGCGAGGACGGGTTGTACCGCAGATGACCCAAACACTCACACCCCGCACCACCGCGGACACCGAACCGGACGCGGTGCGCACGGCACCGCGTCGCCCGAGGCGCGGCGGGCGCGCGCCGTGGGAGGAACCGCCCACCGTCGCCGGTCAGGCCGGCAAGGGCCTGACCCTGGGCGGCGTCCTGGCCGTCATGCTGGTCCCGCTGTGGATCGTCGTGGTGACCAGCCTGTCCACCCAGGGCGCGGTCAACCGCGCCGGCGGCCTGGTCATCTGGCCCACGGAGCTCACCTTCGAGGCCTACCGGGTGATGCTGGAGGACGCGACCGTGCGCACGGCGCTGCTGGTCAGCCTCGGCATCACCGCGGTCGGCACCCTCCTGTCGATGGCCGTGTCGATCATGTGCGCCTACGGCCTGTCCCGCTCGCGCTCGCTGGGCCACCGGTTCCTGCTGGCGCTGCTGGTGATCACCATGTTCGTCAACGGCGGCCTGATCCCGACCTTCCTCGTGGTCACCGGCCTGGGCGGCTACGGGGAGTGGTGGTCGCTGATCCTGCCGGGCGCGGTGTCGGTGTTCAACATCCTCATCCTGCGGTCGTTCTACTCCTCCACCTCGACGGACCTGATCGAGGCCGCGCGCATCGACGGCGCGGGCGACTGGCGCATCCTGTGGTCGATCGTGCTGCCCACGTCCCGGGCCGTCACCGCCGTGATGGCGCTGTTCTACGGCGTGGGCTACTGGAACTCGTTCTTCAACGTCATGCTGTACATGCCGACCGACAGCGAGAAGTGGCCGTTGCAGTACGTCCTGTACACCTACGTCAACCGCGGCAACGGGCTGCCCGGCTCGGTCAACGCGGGGTTCGGCACCCAGTTCGCCCAGACCGCGCCCCTGTCGTTGCAGATGGCGGTGGTCGTGCTGACCCTCGTCCCGCTGCTGATCGTCTACCCGTTCGTCCAAAAGCACTTCCGCACCGGCGTGCTCACCGGCGCGATCAAGGGCTGACCCGGCAGACTCTACGGTCCGGCCGGAGTTGTGCCGGACGAAGTTTCCAGGAGCAGGAGCATCACGCATGGTGACACTCGCCGATGTGGCCAGGCACGCGGGCGTGTCCGCGAGCACGGTCAGCTACGTGCTCAGCGGCAAGCGCACGATCTCCGAGGAGACCCGGCGCCGCGTCGAGCAGGCCGTGGCCGACCTGGGCTACCACCCCAACGCCCGGGCTCGGGCGCTGGCCGCACGGCGGTCGCACATCATCGCACTGGTGGTGCCGCTGCGCTCGGACGTCTACGTGCCGATCATGATGCAGATCGCCATCTCGGTCACCATCGCGGCCCGGCAGCACGGCTACGACGTGCTGCTGATCACCAACGACGAGGGGCCGGAGGGCGTGCGCCGGGTCGCGTTGAGCGGCTTGGCGGACGGCGTGATCCTCATGGACGTCGAGCTCGACGACAAGCGCATCCCGGTGCTGCGCGAACTGGGCACCCAGGCCTCGCTCATCGGGCTGCCCGACGCGCGCAAGGGCCTGTCGTGCGTGGACCACGACTTCGCCGCCGCCGGCGCGATGTGCGCCGACCACCTGGCCGACCTGGGCCACAAGGAGGTCGCGTTCATCGGCTACGGGTCGGGGGTCTACCAGCGGCACGCCGGGTACGCCGAGCGCACCCTGGCGGGCTTCCAGCGGCGGGCGGAGGAACGGGGCCTGCGGTTCGTGCACCGGCCGTGCGAGGGCACCTACGAGAGCACCGCCGGGACCCTGGCCCGCATCCTGTCCGACCGGCCCGACACCACCGGGTTCGTGGTGCAGAACGAAGGCGCCATCGGGCCGCTGCTCAGCCTGCTGCGGCTGAGCGGGCGGACCGTCCCCGAGGACGCCTCGGTGGTCGCGCTGTGCCCGGAACTGCTCGCCGAGCAGTACGCGCCCAGCCTCACCGCCGTCACCGGCCCGGCGCAGGAGTTGGGCCGGGTCGCCGTCGAGCACGTCATGAAGCGCATCACCGCCGCCGGCCGGGGCCAGCGCCCGGACGACGAACTCGTCCTGCTCAGCCCCGTGCTGACCGTCCGCGAGAGCACCGGTCCCGCCCCCAAGCGGGACCCCGAGACCTGACCTTCCCCTGCGGCGCGCGAGGCCCCACGCGGTGTGGGGTCTGCTCCGCCGTGCCCGAAAACACCGCGTAGGAGCAACCGCAATGCACCACCGCGACCACGGCACCGCCTTGGCGCCGCCCAGCCTCCCGCACTCACCACCCGATCTCCGGGGCTCGCTCCCCGACCTTCCGGGCGCGCCGCCCGACCTCCCGGGCTCGCTCGCCGACCCTCCGGGCTCGCTCCGCGACGAGCCGCCGACCGATGCCCACGAGCACCACTCCGGCGCGCGCGAAGCCCACCTCTCCAAGCAACCCCGGCTAGCCGCCGGCCATCCGGACTCCACGGCCGGCCACTCCAACCCCACCGCCGGCCACACCGCTCCCACCGCCGCGCACTCCGACCTCACCGCCCGCCGGCCCGACCCCACCGCGAGCCAGCCCAGCCCAGCCGCCGGCCGGCCCAACGCCGCCGCCAGCCGAGCGAGTGTCGCCGCTAGCCGAGCGAGTGTCGTTGGCGGCCGGGCGGGTCTCGTTGGCGGCCGGGCGGGTCTCGTTGGCGGCCGGGCGGGTCTCGTTGGCGGCCGGGCGGGTCTCGTTGGTGCCGGGCGTGGCCTCCGGCCCCCGAGTCGATCGTCGCACGGGGTACCGACAGTCCACGCGGGCGCGGCGCGGGAGGCGGCATGGGTCTGACCGATCGGCTCGGTGGACTCGCCTTCGGTGGCGACTACAACCCCGAGCAGTGGGACAAGGGGGTCTGGGCGGAGGACGACGAGCTGATGCGCCGGGCCCGGGTCAACCTGGCCACGGTCGGCGTCTTCTCGTGGGCGCTGCTCGAACCCGAGGAGGGCCGCTACGACTTCGGCTGGCTCGACGACCACCTCGACCGCCTGCACGCCAACGGGGTCGCCGTCGACCTGGCCACCCCGACCGCCTCGCCTCCCCCGTGGTTCACCCTGGCGCACCCCGACGCCCTCCCGGTCGGCCCGGACGGGACCCGGCTCGTCCACGGCAGCCGGGACACGTACTGCCTGGCCGCCCCCGCCTACCGCGCCGCCGCCCGCGGCATCGCCGACGCCCTCGCCCGGCGCTACGGCGACCACCCGGCGGTCGCGCTGTGGCACGTGCACAACGAGTACGCCACCTTGTGCTGGTGCGACCACACCGCGGACGCGTTCCGGGGGTGGCTGCGACACCGGTACCGCGGCTTGGACGCGCTCAACGACGCCTGGGGCACCGCCTTCTGGAGCCAGCGCTACGGCGACTGGGACCAGGTCCTGCCGCCGCGCGCGACCCAGTGGCACCACAACCCCGGGCAGACCCTGGACTTCCGCCGGTTCCTCTCCGACCTGGCCCTCCAGGCCTACCGCGACCAGCGCGACGCGATCCGCGCCCACAGCGACCGCCCGGTCACCACCAACCTCATGCTGCCCGCCTACCAGAACCTGGACCTGTGGGCGTTCGGCCGCGAGGTGGACGTCGTGGCCATCGACCACTACCCCAGCGGTCCGGGTCTCGACGCGGCGGCGGACACGGCGTTCGGCGCGGACCGGGCGCGGTCCTTCGGCGGTGGACGGCCGTGGCTGCTCATGGAGCAGGGGCCCAACACCGTGTATGCGGGTGGTCGGACGCTCGCGAAGGAACCGGGCGATATTTTGCGCCACAGTCTGTCGCACATCGCACGGGGGTCCGACGGCGCGCTGTTCTTCCAGTGGCGCCAGTCCAAGGCGGGCGCGGAGACGTGGCACTCGGCGATGGTCCCGCACGCCGGACCGGACAGCCGGATCTTCCGGGAGGTGACCGAGGTCGGCGCGGTCGTGGAGCGGCTGCGCGAGGTCGCCGGGTCCACCGTCACCGCGCAGGTCGCCGTGCTGCACGACTCGGACGCCTGGTGGGCCTTGAGCGTCGACGGCCTGCCTTCCTCCGAACTGAACTACCACACGACCCTGTGGCGGGCGCACCGCGCGCTGTGGGAGTCCGGCGCGGTGGTCGACTTCGCCCACCCCGAGCACGACCTGTCCGGCTACCGGCTTGTGCTGGCGCCCGCGCTGTTCCTGCTGTCCGACGCCGCCGCCGAGAACCTGCGCGCTTACGTCGAGGGCGGCGGCACGCTGCTGGTCCAGCACTTCGCGGGCGCGGTGGACGAGCGCCTGCACGCCCGTCTCGGCGGCTACCCGGCGCCGGCGCTGCGCGAGGCCCTCGGCGTGCGGGTCGAGGAGCTGCGACCGCTCGCGCGCGACGAGCGGATCACGTTGTCGGACGGCACGAGCGCCACGACGTGGAGCGAGATCGTGCGGCTGGAAGGGGCCGAGACCGTCGTCGCCTACACGCACGGGATGCTCGCCGGCAGCCCCGCGCTGACCCGCCACGACCACGGTTCCGGCCGGGCCTGGTACCTCTCCACGGTCCTGGACACCGCCGACTACACCGCCCTGGTCGGCCGCCTGCTGGCCGACGTCGGCGCCGAGCGGGAGTGGCCGCCCGGGGTCGAGGCGGTCACCCGCGGCCGGTGGCTGTTCCTGATCAACCACGGCACGGAGTCCGTGCCCCTCCCCCGCCCCGCGCACGACCTGGTCACCGACCGGGTCGTGGCCGACCTCCCGCCCGGCGGCTGCGCCGTGCTCGTCGCCGACGAGGAGAGCTGATGTCCTCCGCCTTCACCAACCCCGTGCTGCCCGGCTTCCACCCCGACCCGACCGTCTGCCGGGTCGGCGACGACTACTACCTCGCCTGCTCCAGCATGGAGTACTTCCCCGGCGTGCCGATCTTCCACAGCCGCGACCTCGTGCACTGGACGCAGATCGGCAACGCCCTCGACCGCCCCGACCAGCTCGTGCTGCCGCTGGACAGCCCGTCCTCGGCCGGTGTCTACGCGCCGACCCTGCGCCACCACGACGGCCGGTTCTGGCTGATCACCACCAACGTCAGCCGCCAGGGCAACCTCCTGGTCACCGCCACCGACCCGGCCGGGCCGTGGTCGAAGGCGGTGCCCCTGCCCGACCTGCCCGGCATCGACCCCGACCTGGCCTGGGACGACGACGGCAACTGCTGGTGCACGATCGCGGGCGTCGCGCAGGTCCGCATCGACCCGCACACCGGGCGACTGCTGGGCACCCCCGAACGCATCTGGTCCGGCGGTCCGGGCGCGAAGGCCCCGGAAGCGCCGCACCTGCACCACATCGGCGAGTACTGGTACCTGGTCATCGCCGAGGGTGGCACCGAACGCGGCCACGCCATCTCGGTCGCCCGCGCCCGCACACCGCAAGGCCCGTTCGAGCCGTGCCCGGACAACCCGATCCTCACCCACCGCGGCACCGACCACCCCGTGCAGAACACCGGCCACGGCGACCTGGTGCGGGGACCGGACGGCTCGTGGTGGATGGTGCTGCTCGGCGTCCGGCCGGGCGGCGGCACCCCCGGCTGGCACGTGCTGGGCCGCGAGACGTTCCTCGCCCCGGTCACCTGGGTGGACGACTGGCCGGTGGTCGGTGAGCCGGCGCTGGAGTCGACCGTGCCGTGGCCGCTGGAGCCCGGACCCGTCCCGCCCGTGCGCGACGACTTCGACCTCCCGACACTGCCGCCCTCCTGGATCTCGGTGCGCGACCGCCGCGAAGAGCACTGCACGACCACCGAACGCCCCGGGTGGCTGACCCTGAACGCGCGCGGGGAGTCCCTGGACGACCTCGACGTCGTCTTCGTCGGCCGCCGCCAGCAACACCTGTCCTGCCGCGCCCGGACCCTCGTGGACGCGAGCGAGGGCGCCGGCGGCCTGGCGGTCCGGTTGGACGAGGAGCACCACTACGAGATCGAGGCGAGCAGCGGCGGGGTACGGGTGATCGCGCGCGTCGGCCCGCTCAAGACCGTGGTGGCCTCCCGCGCGGTGCCGGACGGTCCGCTGGTGCTGGGCGTGGACGTGTGCGCGCGCAAGACGCTCAGCGACGCCCGCACCGGCCCGGACACCATCTCCTTCGGCGTCGAGGCGCCCGACGGCACCTTCACCGCCCTTGCCACCCTGGAGGGCCGCTACCTGTCCACCGAGGTGGCGGGCGGCTTCACCGGCCGGGTCATCGGCGTGTACGCCGCCGAGGGCACCGCGCGCTTCGACTGGTTCGACTACACCGCGCTGGACTCCTGAGCCCGGAAGGCCGCCATGCCCGCACTGCCCCCGCGCGTCCTGTTCGGCGCGGCGTACTACCACGAGTACCAGCCCCACGACCGGCTCAAGACCGACCTGGACCTGATGGTGGAGGCCGGGTTCACCGTCATCCGGGTCGGCGAGTCGGTGTGGTCCACCTGGGAGCCGGAGAACGGGCGCTTCGACCTCGACTGGCTCCAGCCGGTGCTGGACGGCGCGCACCAGCGCGGCATCGCCGTCGTCCTGGGCACCCCGACCTACGCCGTACCGCCGTGGCTGTCCCGCCAGCACCCCGAGATCGCCGCCGAACACGCCACCGGGCAGCGCATCGGCTGGGGCGCCCGGCAGGAGGTGGACTTCACCCACCCCGCGTTCCGCTTCCACGCCGAGCGCGTCAGCCGGGCGATCCTGGCCCGCCACGCCGAGCACCCGGCGGTCATCGGCTTCCAGGTGGACAACGAGCCGGGACTGCGGCTGCCGCACAACCACGGCCTGTTCCAGCGGTTCGTGGACCACCTGCGGCGGCGGTACGGGACGGTCGAGGCGCTCAACCGGGAGTGGGGCCTGGTCTACTGGTCGCACCGGCTGTCCACGTGGGCCGACCTGTGGACGCCGGACAACAACGCCCAGCCCCAGTACGACGTGGCCTGGCGGGCGTTCCAGGCCCGCCAGACCACCGAGTTCGTCGCCTGGCAGGCCGGCATCGTGCGCGAGTACGCCCGGGACGACCAGTTCGTCACCACGTGCCTGTCCTACGGGCACCCGGCGTTCGAGGACGACGAGCTCACCGACGCCCTCGACGTCACCGCCGGCAACCCCTACTACGACCTCCAGGACGGCCTCGCGCTGCCCGACCGCACGCCGGACACCCTGGAGCAGGGGTGGAAGACCACCGGCGTGTGGGCGCTGCACCAGTACGCGGACCGGATCTTCTCCTCCCGCCAGGAACCGTTCCTGGTCACCGAGACCGGCGCCCAGGCCATCAGCGGCACGCACGACAACCGGCCCGGCTACGACGGGCAGTGGCGGCAGGCGGCGTGGGCTCTGGTCGCGCGCGGCGCGCGGATGGTCGAGTACTGGCACTGGCACACGCTGCACTTCGGCGCGGAGACCCACTGGGGCGGCGTCCTGCCGCACAGCGGGCGGCCCGGCCGCGTCTACGCCGAGATCGCCCGCTTGGGCGCGGAGTTCGACACCGCCGGCGGCCTGGTCGCCGGGATCGAGCCGGACGCGGACATCGCGCTGGTCTACTCGATGCCCACCCGGTGGCTGATGGAGAAGTACCCGCCGCTGGCCACCCCGGACGGCCGCCCGGACCCGGCCGCGTACCAGCGCATCCTCGACCCGTTCTACCGCGGGGTGTTCGACGCCGGCCGCCAGGCCCGCATTATCCACGCCCGCCGACTGCACGACTCCGCGCCCGAGGACGCCGCGCGCAAGCACCCGGTGCTCATCGCCGCCGGCCTCTACCTCGCCGACGACGAGACCCTGGACTGGCTCGCCGCCTACGCGCACGCCGGCGGCCACCTGGTCCTGGGTCCCCGCACCGGCTACGCCGACCACGAGGCCCGCGCCCGCCCCGAGCCCGCCCCGCCGCGACTCGTGGACGCCGCCGGCGTCTGGTACGACGAGTTCAGCAACCTCTCCGCACCCCTGCCGCTGCGCACCCCGGAGGGCAGCCCGCTCGACCTGCCCGCCGACGCGACGGCGACGCACTGGGTCGAGGGTCTGACCACAGTGGACGCCGAGGTGCTCGCCGAGTACGTCCACCCGCACTTCGGCCGCTGGCCCGCCGTCACCACCCGCCCGCACGGCGCCGGGCACGTGACGTACGTGGGCACCGTGCCAGGGCGCGCCCTGGCCAAGTCCCTGGCCTCCTGGCTCGCGCCGACCCCGGTCAGCGGGTGGACGGACCTGCCCGTCACCGCCACGGCCGCCACGGGGACCTCACCGGACGGCCGCCGCGTGCACGTCGTGCACAACTGGTGTGCGGACCCGACCGAGGTCCCCGTGCCCGGGGACCTGACCGACGTCCTGTCGGGGGAGGTGGTGCCGGCGGACCGGCCGCTGCACTTGGGCGCGTGGGACGTGCGCGTCCTCACCGGCCCCTGAACCCCGTTTCCCAACCCGAAGACCCCGCCGCAACCCAAACCCTGACTCAATGGAGAGCGCAATGTTGGGTAAAGTCATCCGAGCCACGGCCCTGGCCGCCTCGACCCTGCTCGCGGTCACGCTGGCCGCACCCACCGCCCAAGCCGCCACCTGGTCCTCGTCCGACAAGTGGGGGACGTGGTCCAACGGCGGTTACACGGTCCGCAACAACGTGTGGGGCAGCGGCGTCGGGTACCAGTCGATCTGGGCGAATTCCTACAGCAACTGGGGTGTGTGGGCGAACCACCCGAACACCGGTGGCGTCAAGTCCTACCCGCACGCCGGCAAGAACATCGGGCGCCCGCTCAGCCAGATCGGCGGCATCAGCAGCAGCTTCAACGTCAGCGTGCCGAACGCCGGCGCGTACACCACCACCTACGACATCTGGGCGCAGAACAACGCCTACGAGATCATGGTGTGGATGAACAAGGTCGGCCCGGTGGGCGCGATCGGCAGCTACCAGACCACCGCGTGGGTCGGCGGGCACAACTGGGACATCTACCGCGGCTCCAACGGCCACAACCAGGTGTTCTCGTTCCTGCGCCAGGGCAACACCTCGGCCGGCACGGTGGACATCAAGGCCGTCCTGGACTGGATCCGGGCCCGCGGCTGGTACGGGGACGTGACGGTCGGCGAAGTGCAGTTCGGGTACGAGATCACCTCGTCCAGCGGCGGCATGGACTTCCGCACCAACAGCTTCTCGGTGTCGAACTGGTGAGCTGAGCAGTAAAAGATTCGCCGCCCCGCACCCACGCGGGGCGGCGATTCTCATGTGCGGGTCAGACCCGCCACTGCTGGTTGGTCCCGCCCGTGCACGCCCAGAGCTGGAGCTTCGTGCCGTTGGCCGTGCCGTAGCCGGCGGCGTCCAGGCACAGGCCCGATTGGACGTTGGTGATGGTGCCGTTGCTGTTGACGTTCCACTGCTGGTTCGTCCCGGTGTGGCAGTCCCAGATCACGACCGGGGTGCCGTTCGCCGTGCCCGACCCGGACGCGTCGAGGCACTTGGTGCCGTAGACGACCAACTGCCTGGAGGCGTTGCGGTTCCAGGTCTGGTTGGTCCCGGTGTGGCAGTCCCACAGCTGCAACTGCGTGCCGTTGGTGGTGGTCGAACCCGGGACGTCCACGCACCGGCTCGACGGGACGCCGACGATCCGCCCGCCGGTCGGCGTGGTCGGGTCGCCGATGCTGCCCGGCACCGCGCGCAGCGCCTCGTACCACTTGGCGGCCATCTTGTCGTAGCCGCCGGCGGTCGGGTGGACGCCGTCGATCAGGTCGGCGGTGGTCAGCGCGGCGTGCATGTCGACCAGGCGCACCCGCTTGCCCGCGTTCACCTTGCTCTGCACCATGCCGGGGATCGTCGCGTTGAACGTGCGCGCGGCCGACTCCTGACCGGAGTTGGACAGCGGGATGATCGTCGCCACGAACACGTCCGCGTTCGGCACCGTCGCGGTGATCTTGTCCACCAGGGCCGACAGCCGGCCCGGCGCGCCGGAGACGTTGTAGTTCTGGAGGATGTCGTTGGTGCCGATGTGCAGCAGCACCGTGCGGGGGTTGGTGTTGCGCAGCCAGGTGACCACGTTGGCGTCGATCTGGTCGATGCGCCAGCCGGGGTGGCCCTGGTGGTCGTGGTCGCCCAGGGACGCCGGTCCGTTGAACTGCGAGCCGACGAAGTCCACGCGGTAGCCGCCGCTGCCGAACCGCTGCCACAGGCCGATCCGGTAGCCGCCGGGCACCTGCGTGCCCTCGGTGATCGAGTCGCCCAGGGGCATCACCCTGGTCCCGCCGTTGGATTCCGCGTGCGCGGGCGCGGAGGGCAGCAGCGCGGCGGCGACCAGGGCGGCGGCGCAGGCGGACAACCGCCGTAACCGTGCACGCATCAGGTTCTCCCTCATCGTCGAGGTTGGCGATGTTAACGCTAACAGTTGACTGGAGCGCCTGATCCGGTGTCAAGCGATCGACCACTTGAGATGGTCGTCCCCGCAGCGGGCGAGCCGGTCGCCATTGACGGCATACGTCATACGAGTTACGTTTCCGTCACGCTGGCGCCCTCCTCTACCAGGACCCCTGCGCCCCACCCCCTCGAAGCGGACCGGCGCCTGCCCCGCGCACCACCCGACACCCGAGTGCGACGTCGGGGCCACCGCCACCCCGGACGCCTCGGGTGCCGACCGACAACGACGTCAGGAGGGTCCCTTGTCCCCATCCACCCGTCCCCCGAGCCGAGGGCGGTGGCGGGCGACCGCCGCACTGGCGGCCCTGGCCGCCGCCCTGGTCACGCCTCCCCCGACGGCCCTGGCGGCCACCACGACGCTCTACGCCTCCCCGTCCGGCACCGGCACGGACTGCTCGGCCACCCAGCCCTGCTCGCTGTCCGCCGCCCAGGCCGCGGTGCGGTCGCGGGTCGCGTCGATGGACGGCGACATCGTGGTGCAGCTGGCCGACGGCGTGTACCGGCTGTCCCAGCCGCTGCGGCTGACCGACGCCGACTCCGGCCGCAACGGCTACCGCGTGGTGTGGCAGGCGGCGGCGTCCGCCCGACCGGTGTTCAGCGGCGCCCGCGCGGTGACCGGCTGGACGCAGGTCGACGCGGGCCGCAACATCTGGCGCGCGAGCGTCCCCACCGGCCTGGAGTCGCGGCAGCTGTACGTGGACGGCGCGATCGCCACCCGCGCGCGCACCCAGGTCAACCGGGCGGACTTCTCCTTCGCCACCAACGGGATGCGCTTCTCCAACACCGCCCTGAACTACCTCAACAACCTGGCCGACCAGGGCCGGGTCGAGGTGGAGAGCGTCAACTCCTTCACCGACCGCTACTCCGGCGTGCAGAGCATCAGCGGCAACTTCCTCACCATGCGCCAGCCCGCGTGGAACAACAACACCTTCGGCTACGACACGCTGACCAGCCCGCACCGCGCCGGGCCGTTCTACCTGGCCAACGCCTACGAGTTCCTCGACTCGCCGGGCGAGTGGTACATCCGGCCCTCCGCCGGGCACCTGTTCTACATCCCCCGGGCCGGGCAGGACATCAACACGGCGAAGGTCGAGCTGCCCACGGTGCAGTCGCTGGTGCAGGTCGGCGGCACGTACGACGCGCCGGCCCACCACATCACGTTCAGCGGCGTCACCTTCACCGGCACCAGCTGGCTGGGCCCCAGCAGCGACCAGGGCTTCGTCGACCAGCAGACCGGCGCGTACATGGCGGGCAACTGGAACTGGCCGGCCGACCGGCTGACCTCGTGCCAGAACGGCTGCACCCAGTTCGAGCAGACCCGGCCGAACTGGTCGCAGATGCCCGCGGCCGTGCAGGTCTCCGCCGCCAACAACGTGACCTTCACCGACTCCCGGTTCGTCAACCTCGGGCAGACCGCCATCGGCATCGGCAACGACGCCAACGCCCACGGCTCCGGCGTCGGCCTCGGCGCGGCGAACATCACCGTCACGCGGTCCGAGATCGCGTTCAACTCGGCCGGCGGCGTGATCGTCGGCGGCGTGCGCGCCGACGCCCACCACCCGAGTGACCAGCGGATGGTCAACAAGGACATCACCGTCAGCTACAACCGCATCCACGACCTCGGCATCGAGTACCGCGGCAACGTCTCGGTGCTCAACACCTACGTCAGCACGGCCACGGTGTCGTACAACGAGGTCTACAACATGCCGTACAGCGGCATGTCCATCGGTTACGGCTGGGGCGCCAACGACGCCGGCGGCAACAACAACTACGCCAACCGCGGCCTGTACAACTACCAGCCCCGGTACACCACGGCCACCACGGCGTCCAACAACCGGTTGATCGGCAACTACATACACGACGTCATGCAGCAGATGAACGACGGTGGCTGCATCTACACGCTGTCGTGGAACCCGGGCGCGCAGATCAATCAGAACCACTGCCAGCGCACCAACGGGTACTTCGGCGTCTACTTCGACGAGGGGTCGAAGTACTACAGCGTGGTCAACAACGTCTTCAACGCGACCGGCACCTGGGCCACCGCCAACTACTGGGGCGGCGAGAACATGGGCAACTGGACGCTGCGGGACAACTGGTCCACCAACGGCAGCACCAACGTCACCAACGGCGACCGCGGCAACGTGGTGACCGGCAACATCACGGTCACCAACGGCAACTGGCCCGCCGGCGCGCAGACGGTCATGGCCAACGCCGGCCCCGGCGGCACCACCCCGACCGGCTCGATGATCGTCGGCGGCCAGTCCGCCCGGTGCGTCGAGGTGTCCGGTTCGGGCAACGGCACCCAGGCACGGCTGTGGGACTGCAACGGCGGCACCAACCAGCGGTGGACCCAGTCGGGCAGGCAGCTGATGATCTACGGCAACAAGTGCCTGGACGCCTCCGGCGCCGGAACCACCAACGGCACCGCGGTCATCATCTGGGACTGCCACGGCGGGACGAACCAGCAGTGGAACGTCAACGCCAACGGCACCATCACCAACGCGCAGTCGGGCCTGTGCCTGGACGCGAGCGGCAACGCGACGGCCAACGGCACCCTGATCCACCTGTGGACCTGCCACGGCGGTTCGAACCAGCAGTGGAGCCTGCGCAGCTAGACGAGTGATGCGCAAGTCGGGAGGGCAGAGGCGCAGGCGCACGCTCTTCGCCTCTGCGCCTCTGCACAGCCCTTCGCGCCCCGCACAGCCCTTCGCCCCCGCAGGGCGCGCGCTTTTCGAAGGGCTCGCGCAGCAGACCTCCCGACTTGGGCTTCTTCCGTCATCCCCGTATG
>NZ_JBBEGC010000101.1:0-27397 GCF_037401995.1 Saccharothrix sp. CCNWYY140 | reverse complement strand
GCGAAGCGTCACTCTTAAAGATCTTGAAGAGCGTGAAAAGAGCCTCGCCGGCGGGCAGGCCGCCAAGGATGACGGAAGAAGCCCAAGTTGGGAGGTCTGCTGCGCGAGCTACTTCGAAAAGCGCGCTGCCCTGTGGGCGCGAAGGGTTGCGCCGGGGTCGAAGAGCGTGCCCTGCGCCTCTGCCGTCCCGACTTGCGCATATTGTCTAGCGGTCGTTCGGGGCCGGGTCGATGCGGCCGACCGGGGCCACCACGATGTCGTGCACGCGCCAGTCGAACTCGCGGGTCCAGCGCTGGAGGCGTGCGCAGCGGTCCACCAGGTCGTGTTCGTCGGTCGGCACCACCAGCAGCTCGCCCACGAACACGTGCCCCTCCTCGCGCAGGCGCAGCCACGCGTCGGCGACCCAGTCGTGGTCCAGGACGGCGGCCAGCAGCCGGTCCGGCAGGGGGTGCGGTCCGCTCTCGTCGACCAGGCGGGGCCGGTTGTCCATGAGGTTGGCCACCGCGCCGCGGGTGGTGCGCAGGCCGTCGCGGACGATGTCGGCCCCGATGACCACCGCCGCGACCGGGTCGGCCCACCACCAGCCGATCCCGATCCCCAGGACGCCCAGCACCGCCGCGCCGGCGGTCAGCCAGTCCGCGCGGTTCATCTCGGCGTCGGCGTAGAGGACCTTGTCGTGCAGCTCCCGCGCGATGCGCAGCTTGGCGCGGCCCAGCAGGATCGCCGGGACCATCGTGGCCAGCAGCGCGGCGATCATCAGCCAGCCCAGCCAGATCCGGACCCCGAACACCTCGACCAGGCCGATCGGCACGCGTTCCCCGGCCACCAGCCGCGCCAGCGAGTCGTAGCAGACGTACACGCCCAGCCCGAACAGCGCGACCGAGCCCGCCAGGAACGCCACGCTCACCGACCGGTGGTAGCCGTAGGGGAACCGGTGGTCGGGGGAGCGGTTGCGGTAGCGGGCGGCGACCAGGAACGCCACCGGCGGCACCAGGCCCAGCATGTCCTCGATCCACGCGGCCTTCATGGCCTGCGACTGGCCCAGCGTCACGGCCAGCAGCGCGACCGCGGCGACGAAGAACGCGATCGTCCACCACTCCAGCCGCACGGCCTTGCGGTGCAGCTCCGCCTTGTCCGGCGGCAGTTCGAAGCGGTCGTAGACGCTCACGGCCCGGTCCTCCCGACGTCGGCCAGCAGGTGGTCGACCTCGCCGTCGGGCAGCTCCAGCAGGAACCGCTCGACCTCGACCAGCCAGCCGTTCTCGCCCAGCGGCAGCGCCCACACGTGGCGGCGCTCCAGCAGCACGTGCTCGGCCGCGCGCAGCCCCAGCGCGTCCATCCGCCAGTGCTCGACGGCCACCGGCAGGTCACGGGCCTCGGCGGGGTCGCCGACCGGCACCACCTCGGCGCCCTCGTCGGCCAGCGCGGCGGCCTCGGCGGTGCCCGTGCGGGCGGCCACCCGACGGCCGTCGAGGTCGGGCGGCAACTCCACGCCGTCGCCCGCGGCCACCACCACGCGGGTCGTCGCGTACCGGCGGGTCAGCGCCGCGTGCTCGGTCCACGGCAGGTCGTCGGTCAGCCCGCCGACGACCAGGTCGAGCTGACTCCCCTCCAGGGCGGCCATCAGCGCGGACTCCGCGCCGGGGTGCCACTCGACGCGGGCGTCGAGCCGGTCGGCCAGCCGCTCCACCAGGTCGGCTTCCGCCCCGGACACCGCGCCGGGTCCGTCCACGGTCGTCCACGGCGGGTGCTCGGCCACCCCGACCCGCAGCACACCGCCGCGCACGCGGTCCAGGGTCCCGTCCGTGTCATGGGGGATACCGCATCCGGTCAACAGCACCGCCGCGACGACCAGGATTCGCCACATAGAGCCACCTCCGACCGGTGCATACCCCGATCGGGCGTGATCGACTCCGAGCCGATGCATGACCCACCCCGTCCGGGGGCACCTCTGTCGCATGGCGACGTCGAGCGACGACCGTCGGGTCACCGTGGTGCCCGGCGGTCCGGTGCTGGTGGAGGGTCCGGTCGAGGTCGTGGGGGAGGACGGCGTGGTGGCGCGGTCCGACCGGTTCCTGGTCGCGTTGTGCGCGTGCCGGCGCAGCAAGCGGTACCCGTGGTGCGACACCAGCCACCGCGAGCGGCGGCGTTCAGGCGGCGCGGTCTGAGGCCGGCCACACGTAGGGCAGGTCCGGCGGCACGTCCGGGAACAGCGGGCCGTAGTGCGCTGGGTCCTTGCGGACCAGGGCCGAACGGTGGCTGTGGTGCAGGTCCTCGTCGCCGAGCCACGGCGGCAGGTCGCCGGCCTCGGCCAACTCGGCCTGGGTGCGGACCTCCTCGTGGCCCCGGACGTCCTTCAGGCCGGTGCGCAGGGTAGCCGCGCACGTGTCGGCGTGGCCGATGGCGCACCACGCGGCGCAGATCTCCAGCCCGTAACGGACCAGCGCCTCCTCGTACCCGGTCCACATCTTGACCGCCGGGTGGTGGCGCCAGCCGTAGCCGGGGACGACCAGGCCGCGCAGCACCTGGATCGCCTCGACGCGCTGCTTGCCCAGCCGCTTCCGGTCCAGCACGCGGGCGGTCGCGGCGAAGTCCGGGTGGGGCAGGAAGGTCTGCACGCCGGTCGGCTACCCGCGCGGGGCGGCTTCATGCGCGGGACAGGCCGTCGAGGAAGACCTGCACCAGGCGTTGCACCGAGGTCCGGGGCGCGTCGGCGGACAGCGCCGCCTCGACCATGTGGAACAGCAGCGCGAGGTCGCCGGGCTCGACGTCGGCGCGCAGGCTGCCTTCCCGCTGGGCCCGCGCGAACGCCGGGCGCAGGGCCGCGACCAGGGCGTGAGTGTAGTGGCGGCGGTGCTTCTCCGGGAGGCTCTGGAACACCCGGACGAGTGAACGTCGTTGGGCTTGGTGGGACAGCACGGTGTGCAGCAACTCGCGCAAGGGCCGGTGTGCGCGCACGGCGTCCTTCAAGGTCGCCAGGTAGCGAGTAGCCACGGCGAGTGCGAGGGCGGTGCGATCGGGGAAGTGCCGGTAGACCGTGGCCCGGCCCAGGCCCGTGCGGCGCGCGATCTCGTCCAGCGCCACGTCCACCTCCTCGGTGAACGCCTGGTCGGCCACCCGCAGGATCGCCTCGCGGTTGCGCCGGGCGTCGGCGCGGGTGGGCGCGGGCCGGTCGCGCATGGCGCCGGAGCCTACTCGCCAGTAGTGAGACCGGCAATCACTGGGAACTCCCGGTTGCGCTCCCTACCGTCCGGGCAACGGTCTCGACGAGGAGCTCCCATGCGCAGGTTCGTGCGGCCACTGCTGGTGGCGTTATTGGTGTTGGCGGGGGTGGCGCCGGTCGCGACGGCCGCGCCCGTGCCGGGTCCGCCCGGCGACGCGTTCTACACGCCACCCGATCCGCTGCCCGACGGCGTCCCCGGCGACGTGATCTGGTGGCGGGCGCTGCCCGCGCAGTCCGGCGTCCAGGGTTACCTGGTGCTCTACCGGTCGGAGTCCGCGACCGGAGCGCCGATCGCGGTGACCGGACGGGTGCTGGTGCCCACCAAGCCGTGGCCCACCGGGGTGCGGCCGATCGTGTCCGTGGCCAGCGGCACCCGCGGGGTCGGCGACCGGTGCGCGCCGTCGAAGTTCCAGCCGGACTACGAGAAACCGCTGTTCATCGACGCGATGCTGGGCCGCGGGTGGGCGGTGGCGATCACCGACTACGAAGGCCTGGGCACCCCCGGCGGCCACACCTACGTCGTCGGTCGCTCTGAGGGCCGCACGGTCATCGACGCCGTGCGCGCCGCGACCCGACTGCCCGCCACGGGCCTGGTCGCCGGTGGACCGGTGGCGTTCGCCGGCTACTCGCAGGGCGGCGGCGGGGCGGCGTGGGCCGGGGAGCTGGCGCCGGCGTACGCGCCCGAACTCGACGTGGTCGGCATCGCCGCCGGCGGCACGCCCGCCGACCTCACCGCGGTGTCGCGCAGCCTCGAAGGCGGCATCGGGTTCGGGTTCCTGCTGCTGGCGGCGTTCGGCCTGGACTCGGCGTACCCGGAACTGGACCTGCCCGCGTACCTCAACGACAAGGGCCGCGCGGTGTACGAAACCCAGCAGGACGCGTGCGTGGACGCCGTCTTCGGGCACGCGTTCGGCCGCATCGCCGACTACACCACCAGCAACCCGCTGACCCACGCGGACTGGCAGGCCAGGCTGGCGGAGAACCGGCTCGGGTCGCACCCGCCGACCGCGCCGATCTACCTCTACCACGGCCTGGTCGACGAGATCATCCCGCTGGCCCAGGCGCAGACCCTGCGCCGCGAGTACTGCGCGGCGGGCGTGGCCGTCACGTGGGGTGTGTTCCTGGGCGAACACGTGACGACCCTGGTGACCGCCGCCGGTGACGTGGTGTCCTACTTGGCCGATCGATTCGCGAGGAAAGCACCGCGCACCAACTGTTGACCGCCGTTGTGCGGTCGGCCGTCCGCGGAGTCGGGTCCTTCCGGGACTTTCGACCCTCTTCGGCGGCACGGGGGCTCGGCAGGATGGTGCCCCTGTGCCGCCGAGGTCGGAGGACCGCCAGGATGCAGAAGCCCGGCAACGACGCCGTGTCCGTCACCCGCTACCTGGACGCCGTCGTGGAGGTGTTGCGCTCGGCCGGGGTGGCGGTGGTGGAGGTGGACGTGGACCTCGCCGCCGCCGCGCCGGTGCGCGCGCAGTTGGTCACCAGCGCGGGGCGGGTGTTGCGGTGGCGGCAGGACCTGGGGTGGAGCACGGGTGCGCGGGTGATCGAGCCGGTGTCGCACCCCGGGGCGGTGGCGCGGCTGGCGGTGGACGGCTGAGGCCGGCACGCCGCGGATTGCGGTCCGTCAGGACGTCACCAGGAAGACCCACGTCGGGCCGGGCGCGAGGGGCAGGTCCGCGCCGCCCGTGGTGAAGCGGGTCTGGTCGGCCGGGGTCGGGCGGGACCACGTGACGTCCTCGAACACGTGGCCGTCGCGCAGGAGCGCCGCCTGCCCAGAGCCGACCGTCACCACGACGGGTGACGGGCTGCCGCTCGCGTCCTCGATGGCGACGCCGGCGCGCGTTTTCACGCGCTGGATCACCACGTTCGGGGCGGTGATGTCACCCTTTTCGGTGGTTCGCAGTGGTGAGCCGTCGGCGGAGATCGCCCAGCCGTCCCGCCACGCCAGCTCGAACCGGGCACCCGGGTAGGTCACTTGCCACGTGGTCGCCGGTCGTCCTCCCGGCGGGGCGGGGCCGGTCGGGATCACCTGATCGGGGCCGGCGGCGGGTTTCGGCAGGGCGTTGGGGCGCACGTAGAGGTTGTGCGGCGCGGCGCGGTTGTCGTCCCGGTAGTAGGCGGCGGGTGTGTCGTCGGCGGAGGCCCGGACCAGGCCGGAGCGTTCCAGCACGGGCTTGAGGGCCGGCGCGGACCCGGAGTAGGCGAGGACCGGGGAGCCGTAGCGGGCGAGCAGTTCGACGTCGGTCTCCCGGACGCTGCGCACGGGTCCCACCACCTCGGGCGGGGCGGAGTAGACGGCGGCGAGCCTGGTCAGGCCGCCTTCGACGGGTTCGACGAACACCACGTCGGCGGAGGCGAGACCGGTCTGCGGGCGGGCGGCCGGGGCGTTGTCGACCTTGACGACGAACACGCCGGGGTGCACGGGCCGGCTCGTCGTGGTCGGGGCCGCGGGCGGACCTGGGGCCTCGGCGTCCGGCCGGAACACCACGACGGCGGCGATCCCGGCCGCGACGACCGCGACCACCGCGGCGGCCACCGTCCATTTGCGCACTTGCCTCCGGCCCCCACTTTCCATTGTCCCACGGGGTACCGACAATTCGCGGTCCGATCGGTTCCACGATCCGCCGCCGGTTTTCCCGCCGCTACGGCCGAAAGTCCCGGCGGCCGAAATTGTCGTACCCCCTCGGTAGCGTCTCCACCACGATCGACAAAGGGGGGATTGTGATGGGGGAGAAGGAGGCGCTGGCGGCGTTCCTGGCGGCGCAGCGGTCGAGCGTGGTGGCGATCCTGGAGGGGTTGGACGAGGCCGCGTTGCGCACGGCCGTGCTGCCGTCGGGGTGGACACCGCTGGGCATGGTCGAGCACTTGGGGCACGCCGAGCGGCACTGGTTCCAGGAGGTCGTCACCGGGCACGCCGAGCCGCTGCCCGGGTCCGGTGCGGACGACCCGCCGCTGACCACGTCGTCGCCGGTGGAGGCGGTGTTCGCGTTCTACCGCGAGCAGTGCGCCATCTCGGACGCGGTGCTGGCCGCGACACCGCTGTCGGCGGTCCCGGTGGGCCGCCACCCCGGGCCGTTCGCCGACGAGATCAAGGAATTCCGCGACGTCGTCCTGCACATGATCGAGGAGACAGCCCGCCACGCCGGCCACCTCGACGTGGCCCGCGAACTCCTCGACGGCACAACAGGCCTGGGGCCCCGCTGACCGCTCGCTGACCCGACGGTCGGCAGGTGCGGGGGTTGGCGTCCTCTCGGGCTCGGTGCGAGGGGATCCCGTCGAACGAAGATCGCGAGGCAACCACGGCGGGGTGTCCGGCGTAGTCATCAGTGCATTGACTTTCTGGGGAGGATTCGTGCGCAGAGCACGCTTGGCGGTGGTCGCCGTCGTGGTCGCCGGGTTGTCGAGCCCGGTGGCGGCGCAGGCGGAACCGGTCACCGCGCCGGACGGCGACGTCCGGACCATCACCCTGATCACCGGGGACAAGGTCGTCGTGGACGGGCGGGGCAGCCCGATCGGCGTCGACGGGCGTCCCGGGACGCAGTTCGTGCAGTACGTCCGCGACGAGCACCAGTACGTCATCCCGGTCGACGCCCTCGACGATGTCGAGCAGGACCGGCTGGACCGGCGGTTCTTCGACGTCACGGCCCTGCTCGACTTCGGCTACGACGACGCCCGGACCGACCGCGTCCCGCTGCTGGGCGGCGGGCAGGCCCTGGCCGCGCAGGCCGTGCCGAAGGCCGAGGCCGCGCAGTGGTGGTCGCGGCGGGGGACGGCGACGCTCAGCGCGGACAAGCTGTGGCTGGACGGCAAGGCCAAGCTCGCGCTGGACCAGAGCGTGCCCGCGGTGGGCGCGCCGGCCGCGTGGGAGGCCGGGTACGACGGGACGGGTGTCACCGTCGCCGTCCTGGACACCGGCTACGACCAGGACCACCCGGAACTCAAGGACGCCGTGGCGGTGTCCCGGGACTTCACCGGCGCCGGCATCCAGGACGACCTCGGCCACGGCACCCACGTCGCCGCCACCGTCGCCGGGCGCAGCGACCGCTACCACGGCGTCGCCAAGGGCGCGAAGCTCGCCGTGGGCCGGGTCTGCATGCGCGAGGGTTGTCCGGAGAGCGCCATCATCGCGGGCATGGAGTGGGCGGCCCGCGAGGTCGGCGCCAAGGTGGTCAACCTGAGCCTGGGCGGTGACCAGAGCGACGGCACCGACCCGCTGTCGCAGGCGG
The DNA here is from genome assembly GCF_037401995.1 of Saccharothrix sp. CCNWYY140. NCBI lineage: Bacteria > Bacillati > Actinomycetota > Actinomycetes > Pseudonocardiales > Pseudonocardiaceae > Saccharothrix > Saccharothrix sp. CCNWYY140. The sequence continues at coordinate 19,946 of NZ_JBBEGC010000101.1, read as the reverse complement.
TCGACCGGCTCACCGCGGAGACCGGCGCGCTGTTCGTGGTGGCCGCGGGCAACGCGGGCGAGTACCGCAAGGTCTCCGCCCCGGCCGCCGCCGACGAGGCGCTGGCCGTCGCCAACCTCACCAAGCAGGGCGCGCTCAACGAGTGGTCCTCGCGCGGCCCCCGGTTCGGCGACCACGCCGTCAAGCCCGACCTCGCCGCGCCCGGCACCGACATCGTGGCCGCGCGGGCGCGGGGCACGCTGCCCGCCGAGGCCGTCGACGAGCACCACGCCCGGCTCTCGGGCACGTCGATGGCCGCGCCGCACGTGGCCGGCGCGGCGGCGATCCTGGCCCAGCGCAACCCGTCCTGGACCGCACGCGAGCTGAAGGCACAGCTCATGGCGACGACCAAGCCGGTCGCCGACACCTCCGACAAGGTCGGCACAGGTCTGCTGGACGTGGGCCGCGCGGTCGGGCAGCAGGTGCGCGCGGACGTCGGCAGCCTGTCGTTCGGGCTCCTGGAGTGGCCGCACACCGGGACCACGGCGAAGACGGTCACCTACCGCAACGACGGCGACCAGCCCGTCACGCTCGCCCTGACCCACGACCTCGGCCCGGACTTCAGCGTCCAGTCCACAGTGGACGTGCCGGCGCACGGCACCGCCCCCGTCGTCGTCACGCTCGACCCGCGCAAGGGCGAAGGCACGTTCTTTGGCACCCTCAAGGCCACCGCGGACGGCGTCGCCGTCACCACGGCGGTGGGCGCGTACGTGCAGGAAGAGCGCCACACCCTGTCCGCCAGGGTGATCGGACGCGACGGCCAGGCACCCTTCAACGGCTATCTGCTGACCGTCGACCTCAAGACCGGTCAGGGCGCAGTGCTCAGCCTGAACCCGGACGGCACGGGCACCACCAAGCTGCCGGTCTCCGACTACGCGGTCCTCAGCCGCGTCAGCGAGTTCTCCGCGCTGCCCGGCTGGTACACCCCGATCTCGGCGACCGAGGTCGCCGGCCGGATCTCCACCAGCCAGGACGTGTCCATCACGCTGGACGCCCGCGAGGGCAAGCCGATCGCGGTCGCCCTCGACGACCCGGGCGTGCGCCAACTGCACCGCCAGGCCGACTTGCGCGTGCCGATGGCGCCGGGCAAGGTCTCGGGCGTCAGCGGACCGTTCCAAGGCTCAGTCCCGGTCTACGGCCTGTCCTTCGGCGACCCGCTGCCGCAGCTGGACTACCGCACGCTGGTCAAGGCCGCCCAGCCGCGCGTGGCACTGGCCGAGTTCCCCTTGCTGCTGCGGTACTTCGGTGGCAGCCCTTACCTCACACCCGGCAAGCACCGGCTGCGCACCGCCCACCCGGACGGCGACGTCACCGGCGCGCTGGTCGTGGTCGAAGCGACCGGGGAGAGCGAGTACGACCTGGCGCAACGCCTGAAGGACGCCGGCGCCGCCGCTGTGCTCGTCCTCGGTCCTCAGGGCTTCCCGTGGGACGACCAGACCGCGCTGCCCGTCATCTCCGCCGCCGACCACGAGGCCGCGGACCTGGTGGCCCAGCTCGGCCGCGAGGTCACCCTGGAGGCCGTCGACACCGCCCCGGTCAGCTACCACCTGTTCTTCTCCGAGCACGGGACGCTGCCCGCCGGCAAGACCTACGCCGTGCGCAAGGCGGACCTGGCCGAGGTGAAGGCGCAGTACCGGTCGTCGGGCGCGGACGGCATGGTCGGCCAGCGGGTCTACCCGACGCAGGACGGCCGGATCGTCGAGGGCATGCCCCTGCTGGACGAGGTCGTCGTGGCACCGACCGCGCGCACCGAGTACTACAGCGCGGGCGACGGCATCGGGTGGTACCACGAGGAATCCGTGGGCCGCATGTTCGGCGCGGACGCGCGTGACCGCAAGGTCGGCACCTGGTCGGACTACGAGCCCGTGGTGATGCGGCCCGGCCACCAGTACCGCCGGGACTGGAACACCGCCGTCACCGCGCCCCGGCTCCGCGGCACCTCGCTGGTGCAATGGGCAGGAGGCGGCGGCGTGACCCGCGTCAGCGACGCGATCGAGGCCGCAGTGTCCCCGTTCGCCACCGGCACCGCCGTGGAGTCGTGGCAGCGCACCGGGGCGGGCACGCTGGAGTTGAAGCGCGACGGCGTCACCCTCGGTGCCAGCGGCAACCCCTGGGAGGGCCGGTGGGCCGTGCCCGCCGACGCCGGCCGCTACGAGCTGACGGTGTCGGCGAGCCGCTTCGCGCCGCAGGTCGAGCTGTCCTCCAACGTGAGCACGACGTGGGGCTTCACCAGCACCGGCGGCACAGCCGGCCCGCTGCCGCTGCTGGAGGTCGACTACACGGTGCTGCTGGACATCCGCAACAGCGCGAAGGCCGGCCTGCCGCTGCCGGTGCGGTTCACCGTTCAGCGACAGGCCGGCGCCGGCCAAGCGAAGATCAGGGACTTGAAGGCGTTCGCGTCCTTCGACGACGGCACGACATGGGTTCCGGTCCGAACACTGGTGCCGCGCGGCGGCAAGCCCGGTGGCTATGTCTCGTTGAGGGTTGTCGCCTCGGACACCGAGGGCAACACCGTCGACCAGACAGTCCTCCGGGCCTACCGCCTGCGGGCTTAGCGGGTCAGCCGCAGAAGGCCACCTCGGGGTAGCGGGGCGACGGCTGGTCGAGTAGCGGCCGTCGCTTCGCCCGGAGGTGGGTGTCCAGGAACGCGCCCACGTAGTCGCGGGTGATGGCCTGGGCGCGCTCGCCGGTGATGGTCGCGCCGATGTCCACGCCCAACTGGTCGGCGAAGGGGCCCAGGTCGGTGAAGGACGCGTGTTGGGCGCCCGTCACGGACAGCCAGCGCTTCCAGCCGTCCAGCCGGCCGAAGTCGTCCTGCCACGGCGTGCACCGCGGGAAGGGGAAGTCCGCCGGGTACTTGCCCATGAACAGGAAGGGACGGGTGAAACCGGTGTCGGGGACGGGGGTGTAGACGCGGCCGTCGAGGTCGAAGCCGGCGCGGATGCGGGGGTCGGCGAGCATCGCGGTGATCGTGCTGCCGCCGCCGGCCGAGTGGCCGCCCATCGCGATCCGGGTCGGGTCCACCAGGCCCGGTCGCTTGAGGAGTTCGTCGAGGACGAAGGACACGTCCGCCGCACGGCCGTGGGCCAGCTTCTCCCAGAACTCCGGCAGGTGGTCGACCTCGCACGACGCGCACCCGGCGAAGCGGCCGTCGGGGAAGCTCGTGCCGTAGTTCTCGTGGGTGTGGCCGATCACGGCGACCGCGTAGCCGTGGGCGGCCAGGTCTTCGGCGAGAGCGGTGAGGGTGGCGCGGGGCTTGGTGTAGCCGGGGGAGAGCACCACCAGCGGCAGGCCGTGGGGGCGGGGGAACGGGCGTGCCCCGGCGGCCGAGTGGGTGCGGGTGTGGGCGAGGAAGTCGCTCGGGAGGTGGGCGAGGCCGCTGTCGGCGAGCATCGCCGCGGATTCTTCCGGCGTGAGGTACTGCGTGCGCGGTCCGGCGGTCGGGAACGCTGGGTAGAACAGGGTGACCATCAGTTCCCGGCGCTCGGTCGGCACCCACGGGTCCGCGCGCGTGAGGTCCTTGAGGTGCAACGACGTGCTGCCCACCGGGAGCGGGCCGGTCGGCGCGGGTAAGGTGAGGACCGGTCCGGCGGAGGTGGGTCGCGGGTCGGCAGGAGTGGGTGTCGGGTCGGCGTGGGCGAAGGCGGGCAGGGCGGTGGCCGCGAGGGCGACCGCGGTGGCGATGGTGATGGCGCGCAAGAGTTTCCCCCTCGATCGAGTGGTCAGGACAGGTGGCGCAGCCGGCGGAAGCTGAACCAAGCCAGCAGCGCCGACAACACGAGGAACAGGCCCAGCTCCAGCCACTGCAACGGCCAGAACCGGCTGCCGGGCTGGTAGACCAGGTGCTGGCGGTACCCCAGGTCGGTCAACCGGGCCATGCACTTGGAGACGGCCCCGCGCTCGGGGAACGCGCCCGAACCGGGCTTGGGCATGCAGTTCTGCACCGCCTCCGGCAGCGGTCGCACGGCGGTGCCCGCCGGGTCGACGGTCTCGTTGGTCAGCACCCACGCGCCGGAGGGTGGGGCGATGGTCATGAAGTCGATCACGCCGTTCTCGTCGCCGCCGATCTGCCGCACGTTCTCCGGCGTGATCACCACCGTCTCCTCGGTGGCGGGCAGCAGGTGGGGCCGCACCAGCAGCGGCACGAGGACCTGCACGGCCGCGAACACGACCAGCGTCAACGCCATCGCGGGCACGGTCCGGCGCACCACCATCCCCACCGCCACCCCGAGCAGCAGCGCGAACGCGGCGTACCCGACCGGCACGACACCGCGCGCGGCGAACACCTCGGGCAGGATCCGGGTGAACCGCTCGCCCTCCAGCTCCGCGGCGGCGTCGATGGGCGCGGCCCACCAGCCCACCGCGAGGGTCAACAGCCCGGCCGCCGCCATCGCCGCCGGCACCCCGACGGCGAACTTCGTCGCCAGCCACCGCGTGCGGGTGACGCTCTGGTTCCACACGAGACTGTGCGTGCCGGTCTCCAGCTCGCGGGTGACCATCGGCGCGCCCCAGAAGACACCGAGGACCGCGGGCAGCACGTACACCGCGAGCAGCGTCCCGGTGTAGAGCGCCTCCACGTGGGAGAAGTTCGTGCGCCCCACCAGGTCCGGCCCGGTGACCGCGAGGACCGCCGCGACCACCACCAGGGCGGCGCACACCGACAGCGCCGGCACCCGGAACTGCCGCCACACCAACCACGTCATCGCAGGACCTCCAGCGCGGGCCGGCTCGCGGCCGGGTTGCTCATGTACTCCAGCACCAGGTCCTCCAGGCTCAGCCCGCCCACCGACCACGCCGGGTCGAGGATCGGCCCGTCCGTGCGCACGACCGCGGTGGTCTGCCGGTCGGTGTGCTCCGCGGACACCACGTGCTGGTCGGACGGCAGCGTGTCCAGGTCGCGGCGCGGGCCGGTCAGGCGGTGGTGCGTGGCCAGCAGGTGCTCGACCTCCCCTTCCAGCCGGACCTGCGAGGCCACCAGCACCACCAGGTGGTCGCACACCCGTTCCAGGTCCGCGACCAGGTGCGAGGACATCACCACGGACAGCCCGTGCTCGGCGACGGACTCCATGAGGTCCTTGAGGAACTCCCTGCGCGCCAACGGGTCCAGCGCGGCGACCGGCTCGTCCAGCAACAGCAGTTCCGGCCGCTTGGCGATGCCGAGGGTGAGCGCGAGCTGGGCGCGTTGCCCACCGGACAGCTTCCCGGCGGCCTGCCGGGGGTCCAGTCCGATCCGCTCGACCCGCTTGCGCGCCAAGGCGGCGTCCCAGCCCGGGTTGAGGTGCGCGCCCAGCCGCAGGTGCTCCTCGACGGTCAGGCCCGCGTAGACCGGGGTGTTCTGGGCGACGTAGCCGACCTTGGCCAGCTGCGCCGGCCCGCTGCCGGGCACGCCGCCGCACACCTCGATCGTGCCAGTGGTGGGTTCGAGCATCCCCGACGCCAGGTTGAGCAGCGTGGACTTGCCCGCGCCGTTCGGGCCGACCAGTCCGGTCACGTGCCCGGCGGGGATGTCGAGCGTGCAGTGGGTCAACGCCCACTTGCTCTTGTACTTCTTGCCCAGACCCTGGGCCCGCAACGCGGTCACGCTATGTCCTCTCCGGCTTCGGTGCGAAACGTGGCGGCGAACAGCGCCTCGATGCTCTCGTCGTCCAGCCCGGCCCGGCGCGCCTTGGCCAGCCAACGGCGCAGTTCCTGGCGCAGCGGGGCGAGGGTCGCGAACGGCACGCCGGTCGAGGACGCCGTGACGAACGTGCCGACGCCCGGTCGGGCCGCGACCAGCCCGGTGTGCTCCAGCTCCCGGTAGGCCTTGAGCACGGTGTTGGGGTTGATCGCCAGGTCGGCGACGACGTCCTTGACCTTGGGCAGCTGGTCGCCCTCCTGGAGCAGACCGAGCCGCAGCGCGTGCCGCACCTGCTGGACCAGCTGCTGGTAGGGCGACAGGCCGGACCTGGCGTCCAGGTGGAACTGGATCACGGTCACCTCCATTTATCTAGCTACCTAGCACTATAGGTAAATGACGTCCGGACCGCCACCCGCCGCCACTGGACGGCGACCGTCCGCGTACGCCAAGGTCAGGGGGAACGCCGTGCGTTGACAACGTTGTCACCAAGGAGGCCCCTGCCGATGCGACTCGTCCGCCGAGGCACGACCGCGCTGCTGGCCGCCGCGCTGCTGATCCCCGTCCACCCCGCGCGCGGCGAACCGGACGTCGACCCGACGACGCTGGTCAACCCGTTCGTCGGCACCCAGAACTTCGGCAACACGTTCCCCGGCGCGAGCACCCCGTTCGGCATGGTGCAGGTCAGCCCGGACACCGGCGGTCAGGGCGGGTACGACTACCTCCAGGACTCGATCCTCGGCTTCAGCCAGACCCACCTGTCCGGGGTGGGCTGCGGCGTCGCCGGCGAGCTGCCCGTCATGCCCACGACCGGGCCGGTGGACAACGTTGACACCACCGGCTACCGCTCGAAGTTCTCCCACGACGACGAGGAGGCCACGCCGGGCTACTACCGCGTGGGCCTCCAGCGCTACGGCGTCGACGTCGAGCTCACCGCGACCCCGCGCACCGGCTGGCAGCGCTACACCTTCCCGGCCGGCCCGGCGAACGTCCTGTTCAACACCGGGCGCGCCAACCAGCAGGTGCTCGACTCGGAGGTGCACGTCGTCGGTGACCGCACGCTGGAAGGCCGGGTCCGCGCGGGGCGGTTCTGCGCGGGCCACGACGAGCACACCGTCTACTTCACGGCGAGCTTCGACCGGCCCTTCGCGAGCTTCGGCACATGGCGCGGCAGCACGAAGTCACCCGGCGTGCCGGACGCGGCGGGCACGGGCGGCAACGGCGCATGGGTCACGTTCGACGCCTCCGCCGACCAGGACGTGGTGCTCAAGGTCGGCCTGTCCTACACGGGTGTCGAGGGCGCGCGGCGCAACCTCGCGGCCGAGACCAGCGGCTCTTACGACTTCGACGCCGTGCGTGCGGAAGCGCACCGGGCATGGGTCGAGCGCCTGAACCAGGTCCAGATCGAGGGCGGGGCGCCCGAGCGGCGTGTTGCCTTCTACACGGCCCTCTACCACTCGCTGTTGCACCCGAACCTGGCCGGGGACGTGGACGGCCGGTACGCCGGGTTCGACGGCAAGACCCATGTGGCGCAGGGGTACACGCCGTACCAGAACCTGTCGCTGTGGGACACCTACCGGCCGCAGAACCAGCTGCTGGAACTGCTCGAACCGCAGGTGGCCCGGGATGTCGCCCTGTCGGTCGTGGCGGCCGGGCGGGACGGCGGCTGGCTGCCCCGCTGGGCGCTGGCCAACAGCGAGACCAACATCATGACCGGCGACCCGGTGACGCCGTTCCTGGTCGAGGCGTGGTCGCGCGGGCTGCTGGCGGGCCACGAGCAGGAGGCGTACGAGCTGCTCAAGCGCAACGCGACCAGCGTGCCGCCCGCCGACTCGCCCTACAACGGCCGGTCCGGCGTCGAGCACTACGCCGAACGCGGCTACCTCCCGTCCGGCCTGGAGGTGGGCACGGACTGCCGGCACAAGGGCGGCGACAACGACTGCGTGCACCCGGCCTCGGCGACCCTGGAGTACGCGGCGGCCGACGCGTCGCTGGCGGTCATGGCCCGCGGCCTGGGCCACGACGCCGACGCCCGCGTGTTCGAGCAGCGCGGCCAGTGGTACCGCAACCTGTGGGACGGCGAGCACTTCCGGCCGCGCACGGTCGAGGGCACGTGGCTGACGCCCTACAACCCGGTCGACGCCGGGCACCAGTTCCACGAGGGCGGGGCGTTCCAGTACCAGTGGCTGGTCCCGCAGGACCCGAACGGCCTGGTCGAGCTGATGGGCGGGCGCGCGGCGGCGGAACGGCGGCTGGACGCGTTCTTCGCGCACGACAAGCTGCTGGTCGACCCGGCGCGCACGGTCCGCGAGGACTGGATCACCCAGCCCTACGACTACTACGGCAAGCCCACCTACAACCCCAACAACGAGCCGGACCTGCTGGCGCCGTACTTCTACCTGTCCGCCGGGACGCCGTGGAAGACGGCGACGGTCGTGCGGGCGGCGATGACGTTGTTCACCACCGGTCCGGACGGCATGACCGGCAACGACGACCTGGGCACGATGTCGGCGTGGTACGTGTTCTCTTCGCTGGGCCTGTACCCGACGATGAGCGGCGGCGATTTCCTGGCCCTGTCGAGCCCGCAGTTCCCCTCCGCGACCGTCCACACTGGACAGGGCCGCGTCCTGCGGATCACCGCGCCGGGCGCGAGCGACGCGACCCGGTACGTGCAAGGCGTGTCCTTGAACGGTCGGGACGTCCAGCGCACGTGGCTGGACTGGGACGACGTGGCGCGTGGCGGGACACTGGCTCATCGGCTGGGCACGGAGCCGTCGTCGTGGGGGACCGGCCGGGGTGCGGAGCCGCCGTCGATCAACCGCGCCCGGCCGGACGGGCGGCAGCACGTGGACGCGTCGCTGCGCGGGAACGCCGCTGTGCTGCCGACGTCGAGCACCTCGCAGACGGTGACCTTCCCGTTGGACGTCCTGGCCCAGGCTCCGGGTGCGGTCGTCGCCTCCGTGGAGGCCACTGCCCCTGCCGGCTGGGAGATCTCGCGTGTCCAGCCGATGGTGCTGGTGTCTGGTCGACTGCCCGTGCAGCGGACGGTGACGCTCACCGTGACGGTGCCCGCCGGTACCCCGGTCGGCACGTATCCGGTCGAGGTCGTTGTGCATGGGCCGAACACCGTGACCAGGACGGCGACCGTCGAGGTGCGTGAGGCGGTGAACTGCGTCGGCACGCCGTGCGCGGTCGACCTGACCCGCGAGCTCAACCACGACGGCACCGCCACCGTCGCCGCCCCGGCGTCGGGCGACTTCGACGGCCAGGGCTGGAGTTATGACGCCGACCTGCTGCCCACCGGTCCGGTGACGTGGGGAGGGGTGACTTACGTGGTTCCGGATCCGACCGGGACGGCGGCGAACTTCGTGGAGTCCCGAGGTCAGGCCGTGCTGCTGCCCACCGGGCAGTACCAGGCGCTCAACGTGGTGGCGGCGTCGCACAACGGCCCCGTCACGACGGCGGTCGCCGTCCGGTACACCGACGGGACGACGGCTGAGCTGCCCGTGACGGTGGGGGACTGGGCGGGCTCGGGCGGCACGGTGGTGCTCGACATGCCGCACCGGATCAAGGCGGGCAAGGGCGTGGACGGCCCTCCGGTGCGCCTGTTCGGCCTGCGCGCGGGCCTGGACCCGACGAAGACCGTGCGGTCGCTGACGCTGCCGGATGATCCTCGGGTGGAGGTGTACGCGCTCACGCTGAGCTGAACTGGCCGCTTCCCGGGGGTGGTCCGACACTGGCGTCATGGACCTCGACGAGCTGGTCTTCCACCCCTGGGTAGCCCAAGGCCCGCGTCACGTGCCCACGATCGTGGCAGGGGAGGGCAGTCATGTGGTGGCTGGGGATGGCCGGCGGTACCTGGATTTCAGCTCGCAGTTGGTGTTCACCAACCTGGGGCACCAGCACCCGAAGGTTGTGGCGGCCATCAAGGTACAGGCGGACCGTTTGTGCACCCTGGCTCCGGCGCACGCCAATGATGTCCGAGGTGAGGCGGCCCGGCTGATCGTCGAGGTCGCGCCGGAGGGGTTGGGTCATGTTTTGTTCACCACGGGTGGCACGGAGGGGATTGAGCACGCGGTTCGAATGGCCCGGTTGGTCACCGGTCGTCCCAAGGTGTTGGCCGCTTACCGGTCCTACCACGGCTCTACAAGTACTTCGATTCACCTGACCGGTGACCCCCGCCGTTGGGCGTCGGACACCGGGATGGCTGGTGTGGTGCACTTCTTCGGCCCGTTTTTGTACCGGTCGGTGTTTGGTGCGATGACGCCGGAGGATGAGGGTGAACGTGCGCTTGCGCACCTTGAGCAGGTGATCCTGCAAGAGGGCCGACGACGATTGCGGCGTTGGTGCTGGAGTCGGTTACCGGCAGTTCGGGCGTGGTTGTGCCGCCGGTGGGTTACTTGCGCGGGGTGCGGGAGCTTTGTACGCGGCACGGGATCGTTCACATTGCCGATGAGGTTCTGACTGGCTTTGGACGCACCGGGGCGTGGTTCGCTTGCGATCACGAGGGGGTGGCCCCGGATTTGTTGGTGTTCGCGAAGGGCGTTAACTCGGGGTACGTGCCGTTGGGTGGGGTGTTGGTGGGCGACCGGATCCATCGGGTGTTCACTGAACGCCCTTATCCGGCGGGCCTGACCTACAGCGGCCACCCACTGGCGTGTGCGGCGGCGGTCGGTGCGATCGAGGCCATGCACGAGGAGGGGACGGTGGCGGCGGCAGCCCGATTGGGCGAGGAGGTCCTCAGACCGGGGCTCGAGCGCCTGGCTGGCCATCCGTGTGTGGGTGATGTGCGGGGCATCGGTGCGTTGTGGACGCTTGAACTGGTCGCGGACCAGGCCACCAAGGAGCCCTTGCCCACCGGTGGCCCGGAGATGACCGCCTTCATCCGAGCTTGTCTGGACCGAGACCTGCTGACGTTGGTGCTGGCCAACCGCGTCCACGTAGCCCCGCCGCTGAACATCACGGACTCCGACGCGGCTATTGGGTTGGCCGCATTGGACGACGCCTTGGCTGTGGTGGATCGCGCGCGGAGCGCGTTCGAGCCTGCGAGCGCGGAGCGTGTTGCGTTTGGACCCGCGTAGCGTGGGCTTCAGAGCGGAGCGTTGAGTCTAGGGATTGAAAGCGCCTCGCCGGCGGGCAGGCCGCCAAGGATGGACACAAAAGAAAGGGCGCGGGCTTCTTGCTTGTGTCATCCCCGTATGGCCTGGCGGAGCCAACCACAGATTTCCCCGGGTGCCGCTAAAACTTTTTGCTCGTTCCTCGCAAAAACTTTCGGCTGCACCCGGGGAAATCTGTGGTAGCCCTTCGGGCAGGCCATACGGGGATGACACAAGCAAGAAGCCCAGGTGGGGGAGTGCCGTGCGGCAGCTTCGTGAAAAACCTGCGCCGGCGGTGCCGGAGGTGCAGGAACTCCGGGCCGGTTGGGCCGACCCGGAGTTCCCTCGACATCAGGTGATCAGGCCACGTCGAAGCGGTCCAGGTCCATGACCTTTGCCCAGGCGGACACGAAGTCGTGGACGAACTTCTCCTTGGCGTCGTCGGAGGCGTAGACCTCCGCGACCGCGCGGAGTTCGGAGTTCGAGCCGAAGACCAGGTCGACTCGGCTGCCGGTCCACTTGACCTCGCCGGTCGTGCGGTCGCGGCCCTCGAAGGTTTCCGCCTCGGACGAGGTGGGCTTCCACTCCGTGTCCATGTCGAGCAGGTTCACGAAGAAGTCGTTGGTCAGGGAGCCCGGGGCGCCGGTCAGGACGCCCAACTCCGAGCGCTTGTGGTTGGTGCCCAGGACGCGCAGGCCGCCCACGAGCACGGTCAGCTCCGGGGCGCTCAGGGTGAGCAGGTTGGCCCGGTCGACCAGCAGGAACTCGGCCGGCAGGCGGTTGCCCTTGCCCAGGTAGTTGCGGAAGCCGTCGGCGGTGGGTTCCATCGCCGCGAAGGAGTCCGCGTCGGTCTGCTCCTGGGAGGCGTCGGTGCGGCCCGGGGTGAACGGGACGGTGACGGGCACGCCCGCCGCGCTCGCCGCCTGCTCGACGGCCGCGACGCCGCCGAGGACGATCAGGTCGGCCAGGGAGACCTTCTTGCCGCCGGTCTGGGCCTTGTTGAAGGTCTCCTGGACGCCCTCCAGGGCGCGCAGCACGATCGAGAGCTGCTCGGGCTCGTTGACCTCCCAGCTGCGCTGCGGCTCCAGGCGGATGCGGGCGCCGTTCGCGCCGCCCCGCTTGTCGCTGCCGCGGAAGGTGGAGGCCGACGCCCACGCGGTGGTCACCAGCTGGGACACCGTGAGGCCGGTGGCCAGGATCTGCTGCTTGAGCGCGGCCACGTCGGCGGCGTCGACCAGCTCGTGGTCCACGGCCGGGACCGGGTCCTGCCAGACCAGTTCCTCCTGCGGCACCAGCGGGCCGAGGTAGCGCTGGATCGGGCCCATGTCGCGGTGGGTCAGCTTGAACCAGGCGCGGGCGAAGGCGTCCGCGAACTGGTCGGGGTTCTCGTAGAAGCGGCGGGAGATCTGCTCGTAGACCGGGTCGAAGCGCAGCGCCAGGTCGGTGGTGAGCATGCCCGGCGCGCGGTTGAGCTTGCCGTCCTCGGGGTCCGGGACGGTGTTGCGCGCCTTGCCGTCCTTCGGGGTCCACTGGTGGGCGCCGGCGGGGCTCTTGGTCAGCTCCCACTCGTACTCGAACAGGTTGTGGAAGAACCAGTTGCTCCACTGCGCCGGGGTCGGCGTCCAGGTGACTTCCAGGCCGCTGGTGATGGTGTCGCGGCCCTTGCCGGAGCCGAAGGTGTTCTTCCAGCCCAGGCCCATCTCCTCCAGCGGGGCGCCCTCGGGCTCGGGGCCGACGAACTGGTTCGGGTCGGCCGCGCCGTGGGTCTTGCCGAAGGTGTGGCCGCCGGCGATCAGCGCGACGGTCTCCTCGTCGTTCATCGCCATGCGGCCGAAGGTCTCGCGGATGTCGCGGGCGGCGGCCAGCGGGTCCGGGTTGCCGTTGGGGCCCTCGGGGTTGACGTAGATCAGGCCCATCTGCACGGCCGCGAGCGGGTTCTCCAGGTTGCGGTCACCCGAGTAGCGCTCGTCGCCCAGCCAGGTGCGCTCCGGGCCCCAGTACACGTCCTCGTCGGGCTCCCACACGTCCGCGCGGCCACCGGCGAAGCCGAAGGTCTTGAAGCCCATCGTCTCCAGGGCGCGGTTGCCGGTGAAGATCATCAGGTCGGCCCAGGAGATCTTGCGGCCGTACTTCTTCTTGACCGGCCACAGCAGGCGGCGGGCCTTGTCCAGGTTGCCGTTGTCCGGCCAGCTGTTGAGCGGGGCGAACCGCTGCATGCCCGCGCCCGCGCCGCCGCGGCCGTCGTGCACGCGGTAGGTGCCCGCGCTGTGCCACGCCATGCGGATCATGAACGGCCCGTAGTGGCCGAAGTCCGCGGGCCACCAGTCCTTCGACGTCGTCAGCACCTCGTCGACGTCCTTGGCCAGGGCGTCGAGGTCCAGGCTGAGGAACTCCGCCGAGTAGTCGAAGTCCTCGCCCATCGGGTTCGCGACGGCCGGGTGCTTGCGCAGGATCTTCAGGTTGAGCTGGTTCGGCCACCAGTCGCGGTTGCTGCCGCCTTCGGTCGGGTGGTTGATCCGGCCGGCGGAGACGGGGCAGCCGGCGGCGCCCTCCTCGTTCAGCTCTCCGATGACGGCGTTCGGGCTGTCGGACACGGGCATCCTTCCGGGGGATTTCAAGCGGTTGCGGACTTGCAGGCGGGACAGGTGCCCCAGTAGACGACCTCGGCCTCGTCGATGCTGAAGCCGTGGTCGTCGGACGCGGTCAGGCAGGGCGCGTGGCCGACCGAGCAGTCGACGTCGGCGATCACCCCGCAGGACCGGCACACGACGTGGTGGTGGTTGTCGCCGACCCTGGCCTCGTAGCGGGCGACCGAACCCGAGGGCTCGATGCGCCGCAGCAGCCCGGCGGTGGTCAGCGCGCGGAGCACGTCGTAGACGGCTTGGTGCGACACCGTGCCCAGGTTCTCCCGCACGACGCCGATGATCGAGTCGGTGTCGGCGTGGGGGTGCTCGTGCACCGCGGACAGCACGGCCAGCCGCGGGCTCGTGACGCGCAGCGACGCGCGGCGCAGCATCTGCTCGAACTCGGGGACCGTGGGCACGGGACGAGTCTTCCGCATTTTCTGGAATGAATCAAGTTTAGCTTCGTGAACGTTGTCTGAACGGTGGATCAGAGCAGCTCCCGGCCACTGTGCACAGTGCGGGACTCCGAAGTGGACGAAGCCCCCGGCGGGTTGCCGGGGGCTCCGCGTGACCGAGCGGTCACTGCTTGGCGTAGTTCTCCAGGCCGGTGAAGTCCACCATCACGCAGTTCTCGTCCCCCACGACCCACGCGTCGTGGCCGGGCTCGACCACCATCGCGTCGCCGGGGCCGACCTCGGCTTCGGTGCCGTCGTCCATGCGGATGTGCATGTGGCCGGACAGGACGTAGCCGGTGTGCGAAGCCTGACAGGACTTCGTGCCGGCGATCGGGGCCACGTCGGTGGACCAGCGCCAGCCCGGTTCGAACTCGGCCTTGCCGGCGGTGGTGCCGCCGACGGTGACCAGGTCGACGTGACCGTGCGGGAACCGGCGGGTCTCCTCGGGGGATTCCAGGCTCTTGGCCGCTGCGATGCTCATCGTCGTTGTCTCCTCATCCCTGCGTGACCGGGTAGATCTCGTCGGCGACCAGGCCGTGGGCCTCGCGGTGGACCCGGTGGGCGGCCTCGGCGTCGGGGGCCTCGACCAGGCAGAACACCTTGCCCGCCGAGTCGTCGACCCAGTAGTGCAGGTACTTCACGCCGTACTGGTCCTGCGTGCGCATGTCTGCGGCGTGCGCCTCGGCGACGTCCTTGGCGGTGGCGCCTTCGGGCAGGTGGTTGTGCACGTCCATGAACAGCATCGCGCCCTCCTCGGGGTCTTGGGTCGCGTGCGGGGCAACGCTAGGTCGGGCCGCGTTCCCAAAGCGTTCCCGCGCGTCCGGGCGTACGGTTGCGCCATGCAGGTCACCTGCCGGGTGCGGGTGCTCGGCGGGTTCGACGTCGTGGTCGACGGCAAACCCGTCCCCACCGACTCCTGGCGCAGCAGGCGAGCCGCCGACCTGGTGAAGCTCCTGGCGATCGAGTCCGGGCACCGCATGCACCGGGAACAGGCGATGGAGCTGCTGTGGCCGGGGCTGCCCGCCGAGGCGGCCGGCGCGAACCTGCGCAAGGCCGTCCACTACGCCCGCCGCGCGCTCGGCGGCCCGGACGCCATCGCGGTGACCGGGCACGTGCTGGAGCTGTGCCCGGACGCGGCGCTGGCGTGCGACCTGGAGCGGTTCGACCGGGCCGCCGACGACGCGCTGGCCTCCGGCGACGCCGCCGCGTGCAGCGCCGCCGCCGCCCTGTACACCGGTGACCTGCTGCCCGACGACCGTTACGAGTGGTGGGCGGAGGAGCGGCGCACGAAGGTCCGGACCCGCTACCTGGCGCTGCTGCGCGCCGCCGGCGACTGGGAGCGGCTGCTGGAGTGGGACGAGACCGACGAGGAGGCCCACCGGGCGCTGATGCGGCGGCACCTCGCGGCCGGGCGGCGGCGGGAGGCCCTGCGCCAGTACGAACGGCTCAGACGAGCGCTGCGGGAACGCATCGGCGTCAGCCCGGACGCCGAGACGGTCGCCCTCTACGAGTCCGCGCTGGCCGAGGGCGGCGACCCGCCGTCGGTGGCGGAGACCGTGGCCGTGGCGGTGGCCAACGGGCTGGTCGCGTGGGGGCGGCGCAACCTGGAGGAGGCCGAGCGGCTGGCCAAGCGCGCCCGCGCCCTGGCCCTGGACGCCAACCTCGGGCACGAGCTGGGCGAGGCGTCGACGCTGCTGGCCCTGGTCGCCTACGCGCGGGGCACGTGGCACGAGCAGTTCCGCCGGGAGTTCGTGGACTCGGTGCGCCGGTCGACCGAGCTGGAGGTGGCGGTGTTCGACGCGCACCTGTGCTTCCAGGAGTTCTACCTGTACGGGCCGGAGGGCCACGAGGGCGCGGAGGCGTTCGGCCGCGACCTGCTCGCCATCGCCACCGACGCGGGCTCCGCGGGCGGGCGGGCGTTGGCGCACCTGCTGCTGGGCGAGTTCGCGCTGCTGTCCGGGCGCCTCGACGACGCCGTGGCGCACCTGTCCCGGTCGCTGGTGGACGCGGAGCGGGCGGGGTGCGCGTCGGCCCGGTGCATCGCGTTGGAGCGGGCCGCGGAGGTGAGCGTGCGGCGCGGTGACCGGGCGTTCGCCGTGGCGCTGCTGGAGCGGGCCATGCCGCTCGCACGGGCCTCGGGGATCCGGTCGCACCTGGTCATCCGGGTGCACGGGCTGCGGGTGCTCGCGGCGGGCGGGCTGGTGGACGCGTTGAGCGCGGTGCGGGAGGGTGAGCGGCTGCTGGCCTCGGAGCACGTGTGCGAGCCGTGCTCGATGGTGTTCCGGACCGAGGCGGCCCGCGCCTGCGCCCGCGCGGACGACCTGGGTCGGGCGCGGCGGCACCTCGCGGAGGCCGAGCGGATCGGCGGCCTGTGGCAGGGCGGTCCGTGGACGGCGGCCCTGTGGGAGGTCCGGGCGGAACTGCGCCGTGCGGCGGGTCAGACCAGGCAGGCGTCGGCGCTGTTCCTGGAGGCGGCCGACCAGTTCGCGGCCCTGCGCCGGCCTTGGGAAGAACACCGCTGTCGAGCCGCCGCGGGCCTGCCAGCTTGACCGACTTCCCCGGCCCGGCGACCTGACTCAGCGGCCCGGCCCGGCGACCTGACCCAGCGGCCCGGCCCGGTGACTCGGCCTGGCGGCTCGGCCCGGCGACCTGGCCCAGCGACTTTGTCTAGCGGCGTCCGCTGAGCGCCATTCGCGTCCACGTGTGGCGGCGACCGCGGATGGCGACCGAGTACGCGTACAGCAGTTCCGGGTCGCCCATGCCGGGCAGGAAGCAGTCGCCGATGTGGTGCGCGTCGACGCCGATCTCCTTGGCGGTCAACGCCAGTTGCGGTACCACGGTGGTGTGCGCGCCCTCCTGGCTGGTGCCGATCGCGCCCATCACCACCGCACCCGCGTCCTGCACAGCCGCGACCGCCTCGGCGGCCGACTCCCGCGTGACCCCGGGCAGCGTGCCGGGCAACGGCATGATCACCCCGTCCGCGCCCGCGTCCACCAGGCCGGTCAGGCGGGCGGTGGTGATGCGTTCCCGGTGGCCGGCGTGGTGCATCTTGCCCGACCACAGCGCCGCGTCCGCGCCCAGCGCGGCCCGCAGCTCTCCGGTGACCCGCGTGAGCCCGTCGAAGGTGCCGTCCGTGCTGGGGTTGGCGGTCAGGCTCAGCAGCGCCGCGCCCGCGTCGACCAGCCGTCGGGCCGTCTCCGGGGTGGCCCGGCGCAGGCGGGGGACGTCCCCGGGCTCCAGGTTCACCCCGATCGGCCGACCCACCCGGTCGGCCAGCGCGGCCAGGTCGGGGAGCGTGCCCAGGCCGGGGAAGTGGAAGCGCTTGCCGTCCCAGGCGCGGTCGATCATGTTGAGCACCAGGACGTCCGCGCCGAACGCCGCCATCAGCTCCATGTTGTGCACGGCCGGTCCGGTGGGGGAGAAGGCCAGCGCGGCGCGGTCGGCGAACACCTCGGCGACGACGGTGCGGCCCTCGCCGGCGGCCACGGCCTCGGTCAACTCCCGGCCGCGCAGGGCGGCCAGGGCGTCGCGGTCCAGGTCCAGGATGCGGGTCACGGCGACTCCTTTGGTCTAGACCACATGAGTATGCGCGCGCTGTCAAGACGAGCCCCGACCTCGCCCGTCTTGGGAGCGCGCCCAATTGGTCGTCCAAACCGGTGCCGGGGCACGGCCGGACGGCGTAGATTTTCCCGCCATGCGCGTGCTCTTCGTCAGCTTGGCGTCGGTCGGCCACACCTACCCGCTCGTCCCGCTCGCCATCGCCGCCCGAGCCGCCGGGCACGAGGTGCACTTCGCGGCGGGGGAAGCGGTGCACGGTCCGCTCGAAGCGCACGGGCTGCGGCCGTTCCGGCCGGCGGACGCGTTCTACGAGGTCTACGCCGAGGACCTCGCGGCGGACCTGGCGCGGCTCGAACCCGACCTCGTCGTGCACGGGTGGGGTGTGCCGGGGGCCGCGGAGGCGGCTCGGGTTGCGGGTGTCCCGGGGGTCTGGCACGGGTTCGGGCGGATGTTCCCCGAAGGCATCGGCTTGGTGCGGCCGGTCGGGGGAGTGCACCTCGACATCTGCCCACCGTCGTTGCAGGACAAGGACTTCCTGGCCACCCAGGACCGGGTGGAGCTGCGCCCGGTGGCCTTCTCCGAACCGGCCCGCCGCGTCCTGCGTGACGGCCGGCCGCTGATCTACCTCACCCTCGGCACCGCGTTCGGCACACCGGAAATCCTGGCCGCCGCCGTGCGCGGGCTGGCCGCGTTGGACGCCCACATCGTCGTCGCCGCCGGACGCGTGCGCCCCGACGAGCTGGGGAGCGTGCCGCACAACGTGACCGTGCGGGACTGGGTGGACCAGGCCGACCTGTGGCCGCATGTGGACGTCGCCGTGCACCACGGCGGCAGCGGCACGACACTCGGCGCACTCGCCGCCGGCGTCCCGCAGCTGCTGGTGCCACAGGGCGCGGACCAGTTCGCCAACGCCGAGGCGGTCACCGCGGCGGGGGCGGGCCTGGTGCTCGACGAACCGGCGGCGATCGCCGACCTGACCTGGAAACTGCTGGCCGGCAACGACCACCGCGACGCGGCCCGCGCCCTGGCCGCCGAGATCGCCCGCATGCCGTCCCCCGACGAGGTGGCCCAACGCCTCCCCGACCTGGCCCGCTGAGCCGTGTGCGATGCTGGATCGGGTCGGTGGTTCGAGGGGTGGGCGGTGGCGGCGAAGCGCAAGGGCGGCGGGATCGCCCCCTACGTGGCACTGCTGGTGGCGCTGATCATCTTCGTGCCGCCGCTGCGCGAAGCGGTGGGCAACCTGCTCGCCCCGCTGCTCGATTTCCTGCCCTGGCGAGCCTGATTCCACGCGATACCGGGCCTCCGGGCGGGGCGGGTCGCTTACGCTGCGCCGCATGATCAGGCGGGTTGTGGGCGTTGCGCTGGTGGCGGTCGCGTTGGGGGCGTGCACCACGCACGTGACGGGAACGCCCACGCCGGTGCCCGACCCCACGCCCACTAGCAAGCCGAAGACCCAGGTCACGGCCGAGGACCTGCTGGGCGACCTGGCCGCGGTCGATCCCTGCGGTTTCGTCCAGGCGCGGGACCTCAAGGAGTTCGGCGAGGTCGCCCAGGGCGCGCGGGAGTCGTTGGACAGCTGCCTGCTGACCGTGACCACCAAGAGCGGGGCCAAGCTGGAGGTCACGTTCGGCACCTTGGAGCAGTTGGAGTCCGAGAGCGAGCTCAAGGGCTCCGTCGAGGACTACGACGGCCTCCGGATCGCCGAGGACCCCGACGCCTCGAACCGGTGCGCGCGCCGGATCGTGTTCGAGGACCTGGTGACGTTGGCGGTGAGCGTCGACAACTTCAGCTCCGGCTCGGCGACGACCCAGGAGCTCTGCGAGATCGTCGACCGCGCCACCGAGACGACCGCGGACGTCGTGCTGGCGAAGAAGGCCGAGCACTGGAAGTACCCGGCCAAGTCGGTCGGGAAGCTGGACGCGTGCGAGGCGGCACGCGCGAGCCTGGCCCAGGTGCCCGGACTGTCCTCGCCCAAGGTGCGGGTCTACCCGGCCCGCCACCAATGCCGGTGGAGCAACGACGGCACCGCCTCCACGCCCCGTGCCCGGGTCACCTACGCCATCGGCACGCCCACGACCCCCGGCGGCGACAACGCCGTGCGGGAGGACGTGGGCGGCCGTCCCACGGTGATCCTGAAGTCGGCCTCCGCCACGGTGGCGTTCTGCGCGGCGGAGACCACGCACATCCCCTTCGAGGGCGGGGTGCAGGAGCTGGCGATCGTGACGGTCAGCCTGCCTTCCGGCACGCCGGTGGACCAGGCGTGCGCGGCGGCGAAGGCGGTCGCGGCCGAGGCGTGGGCGAAGCTGCCGAAGTGACCTGAGCCCTCAGCCCCGCACCCGGCAGCGACCCAAGCCCGCTGAGCCCGGCACGGCGGCAGCGGCCTGAGCTGGACGAGTAGTGCGTAAGTCGGGACGGCAGAGGCGCAGGGCACGCTTTCCTCCCCCCGGTACAGCCCTGCGTGCCCGCAGGGCGCGCGCTTTCGTAGTAGCTCGCGCAGCAGACCTCCCAACTTGGGCTTCTTCCGTCATCCCCGTATGGCCTGCCCGAAGGGCTACCACAG